>VGTJ01000006.1 GCA_016874775.1 Deltaproteobacteria bacterium | reverse complement strand
GTCGCCCGCGTTCATCCAGCTCTTCGACCAGACTTCGATACTTAGACCGAAGCCAGCACACAATGGTCTCGTCTCTCATCCCTGCTCTTGTGCAGAGGCTCTCCACTCCGGTCAATCACTATTGCGGTAAGTTGTTTCCTGCCACCGCCTAAAGTGTCCCTTTTGAAATATTCCGCGTTCACAAAGAACATCGCATTGGAGTAGATAATGAAACTACGTGTGCGTTCTTCTGCAGTATTTCCCCGTAATCTTTTCCGTCTCATTAGTCTCTACGCTGTTGGCCTCGTGTGGTTGGCGACCTCGTCAACCACAGGCGGGGCGAATACGTATGTCACTGCCGCCGTCAACACGACGGGTCTCTCGATTACCGATAATGCCGTGACGGTTGGTCAGATCCGTTCGCTGACTGGAACCATGGCGATTAGTGAGGTGTCGGTTGCTGAAGCTGAGAAACTCGCCATCGATGAAATTAACGCTAGCGGTGGGGTGTTAGGACGGCAGATCAAGTTGATTACTGAGGATGGAGCCAGCGACTGGCCGACGTTTGCCGAGAAGGCCAAGAAGCTCTTGGACAATGACAAAGTGGCGTCAGTGATGGGATGCTGGACATCGGCGTCACGCAAAGCGGTACTACCGATTTTTGAACGCAGCAACGGGCTGCTCTATTACCCGACATTCTATGAAGGGTTAGAGGCGTCCAAGAACGTCATCTATACCGGTCAGGAAGCGACCCAGCAGATCATTGCTGGTATCGAATGGGCGATCAAAACCCAAGGCAAGAAAACCTTCTATCTCCTGGGGTCAGATTACATCTGGCCACGCACGTCAAACAAAATCGCTCGCAAAGCGATCGAGAAGTTTGGCGGGGAAGTGGTAGCTGAGGAATACACGCCGCTTGGTCACACTCAGTATGGGTCGATTATCAACAAAATCAAGTTGAGGAAACCAGATGTGATTTACAGTATCATCGTCGGTGGCAGCAATGTCTCCTGGTATAAGCAGCTCAAGGCTGCTGGGGTAACTGCCGACAAGCAGATGTTGTTAACTATCTCCATTACTGAAGACGAAATTCGCGGCATTGGTCCCGAAAATGTGACCGGCTTCTATGCTTGCATGAAGTATTTTCAGAGCCTGGATATTCCAGAGAACAAAAAGTTTGTTTCTGCCTTTAAAGCGAAGTACGGCGCTGATCGCGTGATCGGCGATACCATGCAAGCTGGTTATCTGGGGCCGTACTTATGGAAACTGGCGGTCGAGAAGGCTGGAAGCTTTGATGTGAATAAAGTCGCCGCAGCCTCTCCTGGGATTACCTTCGCTGCCCCTGAAGGGGAAGTGAAAATCCATGAGAATCACCATCTGTGGAGTAAGACCCGGGTTGGACAAATTCTGCCCGACGGTCAGGTGAAGGTGATGTGGGAGTCGAAGTTGATTGAGCCCAATCCGTGGCCGGAAGGGTATTAGTAGTCAGTCACATTGATTCTGCGGGTAGAGAGGCGTCATTCCGGGCGAGCAATGCGAGACCCGGAATCCAGGAGGCTTAAGCTGCGGCCTGTGCCGGATACCCCTGGATGCCCGCCTGTGCGGGCATGACGAAAATGGACTCCCGATAATTCAGCACGACTGTCTACGAGGTTCTTCCCTCCAAGGAGCAACTATGGACATCCTCATCATGCAACTATTCAGCGGCCTGAGCCTGTTCACCGTGCTCTTATTGATGGCTCTGGGGCTGGCCATCATCTTTGGCCTTATGGGCGTAATCAACATGGCACACGGTGAGTTCATGGCGCTTGGCGCGTATACTACCTACCTCACTTCAATTGTCGTTGAACAGCATACCCCTGGTGCGATGCCGATATACTTGCTTGTGGCCGGGCTGCTGGCTTTCTGCGTCGCTTTTGCGGCAGGCTACGGTGTGGAATGGGCTCTGATTCGTCACCTCTATAAACGTCCGCTGGATACGTTGCTTGCCACCTGGGGGCTGAGCTTGGTCATGCAGCAGACCTTTCGTTCGGTGTTCGGCGCCCAAGAAGTTGGTGTGCCGATGCCGGATTGGTTGCTGGGCTCCTGGAAGGTGACAGAGACGATCGATATTCCTCTGAACGGTCTGTTTGTGATGGGTTTATCGATCATCACTACGGCGGCAGTCTTTCTCTTGTTGTTCCGTTCGCGCTGGGGCTTGCGGGTACGTGCGGTCACTCAGAACCGCATCATGAGTGGCGCAGTGGGGATCAACACCAAGAAAGTTGACCGTCTGACCTTCGCGCTCGGCTGTGGCATTGCTGGCTTGGGTGGTTCCGCCTTTACGACGATTGGCTCAACCGGACCATCGTCGGGACAACTGTATATCGTCGATACGTTTCTGGTTGTGGTCTTCGGCGGCGTACAGAGCTTGCTGGGTACCATTGCGTCAGCCTTTACCATTGCTGAAAGTCAGTCTTCGCTGGAATTCTTCATGAGCGGGTCGATGGCCAAAGTGATCACCTTGCTGTCGATCATCGGCATTTTGCTCATCCGTCCCGAAGGATTGTTTGCCGCCAAAGTCAGGGGATAGCCATGCCAACCCATACGAGATTCTTCCAAGATCGGCCCTATTGGATCTCACTCCTCGTGCTGTGTGGACTACTGCTGGTTATATTCCCACTGGTCTTTGATCTCTTTCGTCTCAATCTGATTGGCAAATATCTGACCTACGCTTTTGTGGCAGTTGGGTTGGTCTTGTGTTGGGGATACGGTGGCATTCTCAGTCTCGGACAGGGCGTGTTTTTTGGTTTGGGTGGATATTTGATGGCGATGTTCCTCAAGCTGGAAGCGTCAGATGTCATCACCACCGCGAAACAAAACACGCCGGGTATTCCTGATTTTATGGACTGGAACCAGCTCACCGCGTTGCCGTGGTTTTGGCAGCCGTTTTACAGCTTGACGTTTACCTTGCTATCGATCCCGATCGTGCCGGTGTTGGTCGCTACACTCATTGGCTTAGCGATGTTCAAACGCCGGGTAGGCGGTGTGTACTTTGCCATCATCACCCAAGCGCTAGCTGCGATCCTGAGTATTCTTATCATTGGTCAGCAGGGGTTGTGTGGTGGCATCAACGGCATCACTGATCTACGGACGTTGAAAGGTTGGGATATCAACACTGATAGTGCGAAATACATTTTCTACTTCCTCAATGTCGCCTTGTTGGTTGGGGTACTGATCTTCAGTAAATTCCTCCTGGAGAGCAAACTCGGACGCCTGTTAGTCGCCATTCGTGACAAAGAAGATCGGGTGCGCTTCTCTGGTTACGATGTTGCGCATTTCAAAGTGTTTATCTTCGCCTTGGCTGCGCTCTTTTCCGCACTTGGTGGGGCGATGTTTACCCTACAAGTTGGTTTCATTTCCCCTTCGTTTGTTGGCATCGTGCCGTCGATCGAGATGGTGATCTTTTGTGCGGTCGGTGGTCGTTTCTCGTTGATTGGTGCGGTCTATGGCGCTTTGTTAGTGAACTTCGCCAAGACCTTTCTCTCAGAGAGTTTTCCTGCCCTCTGGCTCTATTTTATCGGCGCGTTGTTCATGGCGGTTGTGTTGGTCTTTCCCAATGGTCTCGCAGGATTAGTGGCGCAGTGGGAGGAGCGAGGCGATTGGAAAGCCTGGTTGCGACGCTGGGGCATGAAACCGCGGAGCGTGGAGGCGTCGTCATGAACAATGTCGTGTTATATGTCGAAGGACTCACTGTGACATTCGACGGATTCAAAGCGGTTGATAGTTTAAATTTCTATGTCGACAAAAACGAACTGCGTGTGGTGATTGGTCCGAACGGCGCAGGCAAGACCACCCTGCTCGATTTAATCTGCGGCAAGACCAAAGCCAGTAGCGGATCAATCCGCTTCAAGGAACGGGAACTGACCTCGATGACCGAGCACGACATCGTTCGCGCTGGCGTCGGTAGAAAATTTCAAACGCCGTCGATTTACGAGAACTTGACCGTCTATCAAAACTTAGAACTCTCCTGTTCACAGAACCGTGGAGTGCTCGGAGCATTGTTCCGCCCCCTTTCTCCTGACTATGAACGGCGCATTGAAGAAGTCGCCACCCAGATTGGCCTGGCGTCCCAATTGTACGAGGTCGCGGGTCTGCTCAGCCATGGCCAGAAGCAGTGGCTGGAGATTGGCATGCTGCTGATACAAGATCCCGAGTTGCTTCTGCTTGACGAACCTGTCGCCGGAATGAGCCCGCGCGAGCGCGAGCAGACCGCTGCGCTGCTGAAACAGATTGCTGCCAATCGCTCAATGATCGTCATCGAGCATGACATGCAATTCGTCGAAGATATCGCCCATCGCGTGACGGTGCTCCATCAAGGAAAGATCCTCAGTGAAGGGGTGATGGGCACGGTGAAGAATGACCCGCGTGTGGTGGAAGTCTATCTCGGACACTAACCCCAACCGGAAAGAGCAGTGCACTTATGTTGAATGTTGAGGCGGTGAACGTCAGCTATGGGGATAGTCGCGTCATTCACGACCTCAGCTTTCTCGTGCGACCGCAAGAGTCGGTAGCGATTCTTGGTCGTAACGGCATGGGCAAGACGACCTTGTTAAAAGCGCTCATGGGCATCATTCCCACCCGTTCTGGACGGGTGTCGATGCAGGACGAGGACATTACTCACAAAGAGAGTTATGAGCGGGTTGCTAAAGGGCTCGCCTTTGTCCCACAAGGGCGGATGATTTTTCCCCAACTCACGGTCGAAGAAAATATCCAAACTGGCTGTGAAACTTCTTCTTCAACCACAATTGGCGAGGAGGTCTATTCTCTCTTTCCTGTGCTGTTTGAGATGCGTCGCCGCAAGGGAGGCAATCTGTCAGGTGGACAACAGCAACAACTCGCCATTGCTAGAGCATTAGTCAGCAATCCTAAAGTGATCCTGCTCGATGAGCCGACCGAAGGCATTCAACCCTCGATCATTAAAGACATCGCCAAGGTCTTGGGTGAGGTTAAACGCACAATGCAGATTGCTTTCGTAGTATCGGAGCAGATGTTGAGCTTCGCGCTTGATATTGCCGATCGCATTCTCATCATCGAGAAGGGCGCCGTCGTTCACGAAGAGGAACGCCAGCGCGTTGATATCGACAAGGTGAAACAGTATCTGACGGTCTAAGCTACAGCAAATTGCCGTTGCGTTTGTCCGAATTCCTAGCTTCCCACCCTCACCCTAGCCCTAGCCCTGGCAGGGAGAGGGAACCGCTAGTGAATTGCGAGTGGATGTGGAGAATGGCCAGGATACACGTAACTAAAAACCCTTCTAAATCACTCCACCTACGGCTTCGTTAAAAACCCCTGCTCCCCCACAGCCTGTAACGCACGCTGTCGTACGCCGATATCGGTAACGTCTCCATCGGTGAGACTATTCAACCCAAGGATACGACGCTGACCAGCAAACGGTACGAGCGTGACTTCTTTGTCCTCACCGGGTTCAAAACGTACCGCCGTCCCCGAAGGAACATCGAGGCGCAGACCGAATGCCGCGGCACGATCAAAACGCAGCGCGCGATTGACCTCAAAGAAATGATAGTGCGATCCGACTTGTACCGGACGGTCACCGGTGTTGATGACGCGCACCGTGGTGGTCGGTCGCCCTGCATTGAGAGTAATACTGCCCTCCGCCGGAAAAATTTCTCCTGGAATCATGGGCGGCGTTCTCCTTGTTTTGTTTTCTTTATTTCAATTCGCAAGAACCCTGCCGTCATCCACTGATCTCAATTCTTTGGCTCTTTCCCTCTATTAATCCTCCGTTTGAGGGAGAAACCGTGGGAAGCTGTTGCTCTACCAACACCTTGCCTAAGTTTTGAGCGCATCGCAATTGCCCAACAATTGCGCCTTCTGCGCCTGAATACGTTTGAAATCCAGTGCTTTCCGCTAGTTACGGGATTTCCGTACGACGCGAGAAACTTCTTGTTAGATGGCATGCCTATTGCTCTCTCCCTGGGACCTACACATCACAGGGAGGACGGCATGAGAAGACAAGGGTGGCGAGGGATCTGTCTCATCGCGCTAGCGGTGACGTTTGCCTACAAACCAGTCTATGCACAACAGAAGGAAGACATCGGTCAGTTACGTCAACAAATGGCTGAGCAACGTCGGCTCATGGAGGCGATGGAGAAACGGCTAATGGAGTTAGAAGGAAAGGAGAAAGAGCGATCAACAAAGGGTTTAGAGGCAGGGTATACCAAAGGGGAAGGCCCATTACGGCGCGAATTTACTGCCAAAGATATCTATGACGGAGGGTTTTTTGTCAAAACGGCAGACGACAGTTTTTCACTCAAAATGAATGGGTTCGCGCAGGTCCGTTACACGTTTATTGATGCAGAGCAGAGTAAGAGTAATCACAATTTCGATGTGGCGCTCGCACGGCTCGCATTCTCAGGGCATGTTTTCGACCCCAACTTTACCTACTTCATGCAGTATGAGGCGAGTACCTTTGGCAATAACAATCGCGTGACTGCCCTCGACTGGTGGATGAAGTACAGTTTCTCTCCTGAGCTAGCCATCCAGGCTGGCCGTTTTATCCTCCCGTATAGCCGACAATTCTATACTCATCCGGGGAACCTCCTGTTCTCGGACCTCTCGGCTGCCGATTATGCCTTCAATCTGCAGCGAGCCGTTGGTACTCATGTTGGTGGAAAAATCGGTCGGCTCGCCTACGATGGTGCTCTCACCAATAGTATCCGTGCGCTTGATGCTGGTGGGCAGCAAAATATCGGGAACGAACTGGCATGGCTCGGTCGCCTTGAACTCGATGTGCTAGATTCGTACGGGTATCTTGAATCCTCGCCCACACCTGCTAGCAAGCCGCAACTCTCGATCGGGGCAGCGGCTGCGTTCAATCCGATTGACGAAGGGTCAGCCTTCCAAAACGTCCTGCCTGGCGATCGCACAACCAATGCAACTATTGATGGTGGTTTTCGCTGGGATCGCTTCACGCTGCAGGCCGCAGGTCACTTTCGTCATAACAACTTCAAAGCGTTCAACCGGAAGAGTGCTGACGATTGGGGGTATTACGTTCAAGCCGGGTATTATCTCGTGCCTGGGCGCTGGGAGCTGGCTGGTCGGGTTTCTGGTGTTGATTTTGGCCGCGCTAATAACCCCGCGGTGCTCGGTGACATCATGGAGTACACCGGCGGTCTGAATTACTACCTCTATGGACATAACCTGAAGTTACAAATGGACTATAGCTTCCTCGATACTGATCGTTTCTCAGGGGCGCATCGTAGTGCGCATCAATTGCGAGTTCAGACACAGTTCCTATTCTAACAACGTAAAAGGGAGGAAAAATAATGATCGGAAGTGATGTTGTTTGGCGAGTCCGTGGCGTGACATGGCGTGGATTTATGCGGGTAATAGCAGTGGTGGGAATATTGCTCTGGGCCCTTGGCATGGCGGAAGCCGATGGGCCGCCGATCAAAGTTGGCATTCTCCACTCGTTGAGTGGAACCATGGCGATTAGTGAAACGTCCTTGAAAGACGTGGCGTTGATGGCGATTGAAGAGTTGAACGAGAAGGGTGGGGTGTTGGGGCGGAAAATTGAACCGGTGGTGGTTGACCCAGCCTCGAACTGGCCGCTGTTTGCCGAGAAAGCGCGGGAATTGATTCAGAAGGAGAAGGTCGCAGTTGTCTTTGGCTGTTGGACCTCGGTTTCGCGCAAGTCCGTGCTGCCAGTGTTTGAAGAGCTGAATGGCCTGCTCTTCTATCCTGTGCAGTACGAAGGTGAAGAATCGTCGTACAACGTGTTCTACACCGGTGCAGCGCCGAATCAGCAAGCGATTCCCGCAGTCGAATATCTGATGAGTGATCAGGGCGGTGGAGCCAAACGTTTTGTGTTATTGGGCACCGATTACGTGTATCCACGGACAACCAACAAGATTCTTCGCTATTTTCTGACATCGAAGAAAGTTGCTGAAGCCGACATCATGGAGCAATACACGCCGTTTGGTCACAGTGATTATCAAACTATCGTGGCTGACATTAAGAAGTTCGCCACTGGCAAGCGCACGGCGGTGATTTCCACCATCAACGGAGATTCTAACGTCCCGTTCTATAAAGAGCTGGCAAACCAAGGGCTGAAGGCTGAGGATATTCCGGTCGTAGCATTCTCAGTTGGTGAGGAAGAGTTGCGGGGAATTGATACCAAACCACTGGTTGGTCACTTGGCCGCATGGAACTACTTCATGTCGATCGACACGCCAGAAAACAAAGACTTCATTGCTAAGTGGAAGGCTTACGTCAAGAAACATAATCTGCCAGGTGGTGATAAGCGCGTGACCAACGATCCAATGGAAGCAACCTACATTGGCATCAAGATGTGGGCACAAGCTGTGAAACAAGCGGGCACGACAGACATCAGTGCGGTCCGCCAAGCAATCGGCTATCAGAAGGTGAAGGCACCCTCGGGTTTTGAGATTCAGATGGATGCAGAGAATCATCATCTGCATAAGCCGGTGCTTATCGGTGAAGTACAGGAAAACGGACAGTTCCAGGTGGTGTGGAAAACCCCAGGACCAATCAAAGCGCAGGCGTGGAGCCCGTTTATTCCAGATAGCGCGAAGAAAGTAGCGAACTGGACCTATCCGTGGGTGTGCGGGAACTGCACTGAGCCGAAGTATAAGAACTGATTAGAGATAGAGGTTGGGGGGTAGAGGGTTGGGTGTCTGCACCTTCGTAGAGTGGGCACCGCCCACCTTCCTCTAAATCTGGCCGTATGGGTAGGGGCGACCCCACGTGGCCACCCCTAATGAATTTTGACAAACAAATTCGGGAAGAGTCTGCTCTGCAGATTCAGGTTCCCTCTCCCACCGGGAGAGGGACAGAGTGAGGGATAAAAGAGAGGTCACCGATCTTGCTTGTCAATTTTCATGAGGGCAACCACTTTAGCGCACTCGTAGTTTTCCTATGACCCATTTTTTTGTCCTGTTCCTCTTTTCCTTCTGGACACTGTGTAGCATAACGTCTCCAGCCACACCCGCTCGTGCTGATGACTCGCCATCACCACTCCAAGGCCTGGCAGCAACTAGCCTAGCTGAGGTAGAACACACCCTTGCTGAGATTGGATTACGAAATGAGGTTTCTTCACTTCCTGTGTTAGAAGCCTTTCGTGATCGTCGTCTACGGGTTGATGAAAGTGGAACTCTGTATATCGTTAGTGAAGATGGCGCCAGCGTACGAGAAGCGGTGAGTGGGGCTGCTGCAACGGTTGCTATCGATCAATTGCGTACGCCAGTTGTAAGCAACATGATCCGGCGTACGTTGTTACCGGTTATCGCCCAGCTACAATTGCAGTCTGCGGATCCTGCGGTGCGTCTTGCCGCAGCCGAAGAGCTGAATAAGCGCCCTCGTCCTGAAGCGATCGAGCCGATCCGTACCGCATTGGCAAAAGAAACTGACACCCGCGTACGCACTATTCTCGAAGTGGCGCTGGCGCAGATGCAACTATCGAGTCCAGAGCCGAAGGTTCGTCTGGAAGCGATCGCTATGATCCGCGCAGCGGGAAATTTGGGCTTGAAGTCACAACTTGAAGCGTTGTTAGGGAAACGTGATGATGGTTCGTTTACTGAGCCTGATGCGGCGGTTCGCCAAGCAGTTACCGATACCCTTGCGAGCTTTGAACGCTCGCAATTCTGGATTAGTACAGTCGGAAATTTGTTCTACGGGTTGAGTCTCGGCAGCATCCTGTTACTCGCCGCATTAGGGCTAGCTATCACTTTCGGGTTGATGGGTGTTATCAACATGGCGCATGGCGAGATGCTCATGATTGGCGCCTATGTGACCTACGTCAGTCAACGCGTGTTTCAAGCGTACGTGCCGACGTCGTTTGACTATTATCTCCTGGCGGCGATTCCGGCTGCTTTTCTGGTGTGTGCAGCGGTCGGTATGTTGATGGAACGAAGTGTGATTCGTTTCTTGTACGGGCGACCATTAGAAACTTTACTCGCGACCTGGGGTATCAGCTTAGTGCTCATTCAGAGTGTGCGCCTGCTCTTTGGCGCGCAGAATGTCGAGGTTGCCAATCCGTCCTGGCTCTCGGGTGGAGTCGAAGTGCTCTATGGCATCGTGCTGCCGTACAGTCGCCTTGCCATTATCATGTTCGTCGTCTTGGTGGTGATAGCGGTCTGGTTGTTATTACAGAGGACGCGGTTGGGTCTGTACGTCCGCGCGGTGACACAAAATCGCTCAATGGCCGCATGCATGGGCGTTGCCACGGCACGCATCGATATGTGGACCTTTGGCTTGGGGTCGGGGCTTGCTGGTCTCGGTGGCGTGGCCTTGTCGCAGATTGGCAACGTCGGACCAGAACTCGGGCAGTCGTACATCATTGATTCATTCATGGTGGTCGTGCTAGGTGGTGTCGGCAACATTGCCGGAACGGTACTGGGCGGACTTGGGCTCGGGCTGATCAACAAACTGTTAGAACCAATGGCGGGCGCGGTGTTAGGCAAAATCGGCGTACTTATTTTCATCGTGTTGTTTATCCAGCGGCGTCCACAAGGGCTCTTTGCGCTCAAGGGCCGCATGGCGGAGGGCTAGCGTGAGCGATTCTTCAGTGAGGGGTGTGTCTGGTGAGATAAGCCTGGCACAAAAACAAGCGTTCGCAACGACAGGGCGTAGTTCCATACGAGAGGCCGCGCTCACTGTCCATTCACGCCGCGAGTGGCTTGTCCTTGGGGTGCTCGTTGGAATCTCCCTGATCGGCATTCCATTGTTGAACCGTCTGCCTGCGAGTGAGTCGGCTATACACGTTCCTGATTACCTCATCCCGCTCCTAGGGAAGTTTGCCTGTTATGCCATAGTCGCGCTCGCCATGGATTTGATCTGGGGATATGCAGGCATTCTCAGTCTTGGTCACGGTGTATTCTTTGCCTTGGGTGGCTATGCCATGGGCATGCACTTGATGCGGGCGATGGCTGGCGAAGGCGTGTATCGCAGCGAGTTGCCTGACTTCATGGTCTTTCTCGATTGGAAAGAGCTGCCGTGGTACTGGTACGGCTTTAGCAACTTTGGCTTTGCCTGTTTCATGGCACTGTTTGTTCCTGTGTTACTGGCGTACGTGTTTGGCTACTTTGCCTTCCGCTCGCGCATTCGCGGTGTCTACTTTTCTATCATCACGCAAGCGCTGACCTATGCGCTGATGCTGCTCTTCTTTCGCAACAACACTGGCTTTGGTGGCAACAATGGCTTGACTGACTTCAAGCGTATCATCGGATTCTCCCTCCAGGAACCCTCGACAAAGCTCGGACTCTACATTGCTTCGGTTGCAGCACTGACGCTTGTCTATCTATTGTGTCGTTATCTGGTGGTGTCCAAGCTAGGGCGGATCTCGATGGCTATTCGCGATGCCGAGAGTCGCGTGATGTTCTGCGGGTACGATCCGCGTAGTTACAAGTTGTTTCTGTGGGTGGTATCGGCTGCGGTCTGTGGGCTCGCTGGCGCGCTGTATGTTCCGCAAGTCGGCATTATCAATCCCAGCGAGATGCAACCGGCGAACTCAGTGGAGATGGCGATCTGGGTCGCTGTCGGTGGGCGTGGCACGCTGATTGGCGCCGTCATGGGCGCGTTCCTGGTCAGTGGCACCAAGAGTTGGTGCACCGGCGCGTTTCCTGACTTGTGGCTCTACATTCTCGGCGGGCTCTTTGTGGTGGTGACGTTATTTCTTCCTGGAGGCGTGGTCAGCCTCGCGCGTGTATGGAGCCGACCAGCAAAGGCATGAGGGAGATGAACACACCAGAGCGACATATCGAGGGTAGCGCGACCGGCGCGCACGTGCTGCACCCTGGGGTAGTCGACGCTTCGCATGGCGTCATTCTCTATATTGAACATCTCACCGTCAGCTTTGATGGGTTCAAAGCACTCAACGACCTCAATTTATACCTCGATACAGGTGAGTTGCGCTGCCTCATCGGTCCCAATGGCGCCGGGAAAACCACACTCATGGATGTCATTACCGGCAAAACGCGACCAGACGCGGGCACGGTTTTCTTCGGCAATACATTAGACCTTACGCAGATGGCTGAGTACGAAATCGCCCAGGCTGGTATTGGCCGCAAGTTCCAGCGGCCCACGGTGTTCCAAGGACACACAGTCTTCGAGAACCTTGAGCTTGCCATGCAAACTACGAAGGGGCTGTGGCACAGTTTGGTAGCGCGCCTCACGGGCGAGCAACGCAGTCGTATCGACGCGACCCTGGCAACCATTGGCTTAACTGAACAGATCCATACTCGTGCCGGATTGTTGTCACATGGTCAAAAGCAGTGGTTGGAACTTGGCATGTTGTTGATCCAAGAGCCACAACTATTGTTGGTTGATGAACCGGTGGCAGGCATGACGCCACACGAAACCGAACGGACGGCGGAATTGCTCCTCTCACTGGCGGGAAAGCATACGGTCGTGGTGGTCGAGCACGATATGGAATTCGTCCGTCGTTTAGCGCGCAAGGTTACCGTGCTGCATGAAGGTCGCGTGTTGGCCGAAGGAACGATGGAGGCCATTCAGAATAACCCACAGGTCATCGAAGTGTATCTGGGGGCATAAAGGCGAAGACACAATGCTGCAGATTTCCGGTCTCAATCAGTACTACGGAGAAAGTCACATCCTGTGGGATGTCTCCTTGCAGGTTCCCGAAGGCGCCTGTGTATGTGTGATGGGACGTAATGGTGTCGGCAAATCCACGCTCCTCAAGGCGATTATGGGGTTGCTGCCGATTGAGCGTGGCAATATTTCCTTTCGCAATCAGGAGTTCGCCAAGCGTCCGACAGAAAGCCGCGTGCGTTCCGGTATTGCATACGTGCCACAAGGACGTGAAATCTTCCCACAACTCACGGTCGAAGAAAATTTACGTATCGGCTTGGGTGCGCGTTCAGACAAAGGGCGTGATATTCCCGCGGAAATCTTCACGTGGTTTCCCGTGTTGCAACAGATGCTCGGTCGACGTGGCGGCGATCTCTCAGGTGGTCAACAACAACAACTGGCGATCGGTCGTGCACTGGTGACCAAACCGCAACTGTTGATTCTTGATGAACCGACCGAAGGGATACAACCAAATATCGTCCATGAGATCGGCGATATTATCCAGCGACTGAACCGCGAGCAGAAACTCTCCGTGCTCCTGGTTGAACAGAAGCTTCCCTTTGCACGACGACTGGCTGATGCTTTTGCCATTATGGAAAAAGGTTCCATTGTCGCCTCAGGTGACATGACTCAACTGACGGATGAAGTCATTCGGAAACATCTCTCGGTGTGATGATTATGCATTTAACACCTCATGAACAAGAAAAGTTGATGATCTATGTCGCAGCCATGGTCGCCCGTGACCGTCGTGCGCGTGGACTCAAGCTCAATTATCCCGAAGCCATGGCACTGATCACGGCTGAAATTCTCGAAGGCATACGAGACGGCAAGTCGGTGGCTGAACTGATGTCCTACGGCGCGACCATTCTGACCCGAGCCGATGTGATGGAAGGGGTCGCTGATATGATCGAGTTAGTGCAGGTCGAAGGGACATTTCCTGATGGCACGAAGTTGGTCAGCGTGCATCAACCGATACGATAACTACAATGAGGGTCAAGGGCGAAAAGGGGAAAAGGTGGAAGCTGCGATAGAGGGTTCCTTCTCCCTCAGGGAGAAGGTCAGGATGAGGGGGTCTTAATTGTCGATTGTCGATTGCGGAACAAGAAAAGTGACAGGTTCGATCGTTGTTCCCTTAATCCGCAATTCGCATTCGTCAATCCGCAATTCCTTATCCCCTCACCCCCGTATCAAGTACGGGCAGGCTCTAGCCCTCTCCCTGAGGGAGAGGGAATTTTTGAAGCGTGTTACCTATGAGGAGAATGTATGAGCCGCGAAATCCCTCGTCGCCAATATGCCGAAATGTTTGGCCCCACTGTCGGTGATCGTCTGCGTCTCGCTGATACTGACTTGCTCATTCAGATCGAAAAAGATTTCACGGTTTATGGCGATGAAGTCAAATTTGGTGGCGGTAAAGTCATTCGCGATGGCATGGGTCAATCAGCGGTTCATACCTCTGCCCAGGGAACGCCGGATCTCGTCATTACTAACGTCGTCGTTATTGATCATTGGGGCGTTGTCAAAGCCGATGTTGGCATTAAGAACGGACGCATCTGTGGCATTGGCAAAGCTGGGAATCCATTGCTGATGGATGGGGTCACGCCGGAGTTGATCATAGGCCCAGGGACCGAGATTCTCGCTGGCGAAGGCAAGATCCTCACTGCTGGTGGGGTAGACTCGCATATTCACTTTATTTGTCCGCAGCAGATTACCGAAGCGTTGGCGTCGGGCATTACCACCATGATTGGTGGTGGTACAGGCCCCGCAACCGGCACCAATGCCACGACTTGTACGCCGGGACCATGGAACCTGGCGCGCATGTTAGAAGCGGTGGAAGCGTATCCGCTCAACTTCGGGTTTCTCGGCAAAGGCAATGCTTCGCGACCAGAGGCGTTGCGTGAGCAAATTGAAGCAGGCGCGATTGGCCTCAAGCTGCATGAAGACTGGGGCTCGACGCCAGCAGCGATTGATTGTGCGCTTTCGGTAGCTGACGAATATGACGTGCAAGTTGCGATTCACACCGACACGATCAACGAAGCTGGTTTTGTCGAAGCTACTATCGCTGCGATCAAAGGGCGAACAATTCACACCTATCACACTGAGGGTGCGGGCGGTGGTCATGCACCGGACATTATCAAAGTGTGTGGACTGCCGAATGTGCTGCCCTCGTCTACCAACCCAACTCGCCCGTTTACGGTCAATACGATTGACGAACATCTCGACATGCTCATGGTCTGTCATCACCTCGATCCAGGCGTACCTGAAGATGTTGCCTTCGCCGAATCTCGTATTCGACCCTCGACGATTGCGGCAGAGGATATTCTCCACGATCTTGGTGCCATCAGCATGATGTCATCGGACTCACAAGCGATGGGTCGCGTCGGCGAAGTGATTCTGCGTACCTGGCAGACCGCGCACAAGATGCGCGTCCAGCGTGGACGACTCACAGAAGAGCACGGCGAGAACGACAACTTCCGCGTGAAACGCTACATCGCCAAATACACAATCAACCCTGCTCTCACTCATGGTGTTGCCGCGCATGTTGGATCGATCGAGATCGGTAAACTTGCGGATCTGGTCTTGTGGAGTCCCGCGTTCTTTGGTGTCAAACCTGACCTGATTCTCAAAGGTGGGTTTATTGCCTGGGCGGCGATGGGTGATCCCAACGCGTCAATTCCGACGCCACAGCCGGTCTTTGGTCGACCGATGTTTGGTCATTATGGCCGTGCACGAACATCACTCTCATTGAGTTTTGTTTCACAAGCCGCAGCGACAAGTGGTATTGGCCAGCGATTAGGCTTGGCAAAAACGATTGTGCCAGTTGAAGGCTGCCGAACGATCAGTAAAGCGGACCTCGTGCATAATCAGGCTTTGCCGCAGATTGAGGTCGACCCGGAAACGCATACGGTAAAAGCGGATGGACAGATTCTCACCTGCGAACCAATCGCAGTCTTGCCGCTCGCGCAACGCTATTTCCTCTTTTAGCAGCATGGAGGCAACAATGCGTAAATCGAAAGCAGTCGAAGCTCAACCCCAGAACACCGAAGTGTTAACCGACCAGATTGCTCGCAAGGCCTACGAGTTGTACGAACAGCGTGGCAGAAGCCATGGACAGGATTTTGATGATTGGCTGACGGCTGAGCAGATTATTCAAGAAGAGGTTGCCTCAGCGAGCTCCCCGCCGAAGACCAAAGGAAAGGTTGTCTCGCTGCGGCGGAAGAAAGCGGACAGTTGAGTATCTTTGCCTTTCTTTTCCCTGGCTTTCCGTTCATCGTTCATCATTCATCATTCATCGTTTCAATGCTTTGCCAACGTTTCTGCCACTGCTCGGTATACATCACGATTGACGATCAAGCTGAGATGACCCCCAGTGACGCTGATATTGCTGCCGTCGGTGATTTCCGAGGCTTGCCACGCGATGACCTCATCTTCCGTGGAATAGATTGAGGTCATCGCTACTGCTGTCGGAAGGGTATCAAAAGCCGTGGTGGCAAAATGACAGGTACAGTTGGTGCTGCCACACGAACGGAACTCGCTGTTACCACGCTGACGGAGTGGGGCAAGCAGTTGAAAAGCCGACTGAACCGCAGGATGCACGTGGTCTGGATTGCTCATGTTGAATGGAGAGCCAAGCGCAATAACCTGACACACGGCGGTGGGGAAATTCACCCCCAGGAAACGTGCCAGCAACCCACCGAGACTATGACCAATGACGGCGAGTGGCCCTTCGGTTTCGTTGGTCAACTGCTCTAAGCGCCATTGCAGTTTCATGGCAGTAGCATTGGGACAATCGACGTTCCAGTCGATGCCTGAGAAGTAGGTGCGATAGCCGAGGCGACCAAGCCATCCAGCCATGCGAGTGAGACTCCAATCGCCAGCGAGAAAACCTGGAATCAATAACACCGCTTGTCCGTTGCCTTTGGGAAGTCCGTTATCACCACGATACGCAGGATCACGCAACAACCGCGCAATTTGGTACAGATACTCAGGATACGCTGTTGCTAAAGAACCGTTCATGCGTGAGCCTCCCTCGATAGCGCTCTGTCTTGCTCTTGCAGATGGCTATGTCCCATGCACTGGCTGAAGGGTGAGCAAATGGGGTGCCATCTGTTGCGATGGAAAAGTACAACAGAGATACCTTCTCTAGGTGAAGACGAGAGGAGACTAGGGAGCGTCATTCCCGCGAAAGCGGGAATCCAGGGGAGATAACTACCGGCTTCTACTTGAGGATCCTGGATGCCCGCCTGCGCGGGCATGACGAAAAGAGGAAACTCAGTGTAGGAACCCCCAAAAGTAATCGACTCGTGTTGGTTGTTGAAACTGCCACCATCCTGCTGTCACAGCAACACCTGTGCCCGAACAACAGGCAGGACCTTACGGGATCGGAACGAGACAACAGCGAAAAGGGGAAAAGATGACAGCAAGAATAGAGAGAGGTCACGGAACATATCTTGCGTACGTATGCCACGCTTCATAGTGTCCGTACTGTAAAGATTACTGGGAAGGAAAACCGACTATGGCAATCCACGTCGCATTGCATCACGTGACTCAGTACCGTTACGATCGACTGGTTGCGCTCTCCCCGCATCTGGTTCGTCTGCGCCCGGCGCCGCATTGTCGTACGCCGGTTACTGCCTATTCTTTGCAGGTTACTCCAGCCCAGCACTTCATCAATTGGCAGCAAGACCCGTTCGGAAATTTTCTTGCCCATTTTGTCTTTCCTGAGAAGACGCGCGCATTCACCATCGAGGTTGACCTGGTGGCTGAGATGACGGTGATTAATCCCTTCGATTTTTTCCTTGCCCAGTATGCCGAGCGTGTGCCTTTTCAGTACGAGCCGCAACTGGAAAAAGAGTTGGGGCCGTACTTGGAGATTAAAGAGCGCGGGCCAAGACTGATGGAGTGGATTGTCAGCGTCGATCGGTCTCCGCAGTCCACAGTAGGATTTTTGGTTGCCCTCAATGATCGTTTGCAACAGGAGATCGAATACATCATTCGCATGGAACCAGGCGTGCAAACCTGTGAGGAAACGTTGTCACTGCGCAAAGGGTCGTGTCGCGATTCTGGCTGGCTGCTGGTGCAGATCCTGCGTCACCTCGGGTTCGCGGCCCGCTTTGTCTCTGGCTATTTGATTCAATTGCAACCGGATATGAAGCCACTCGATGGCCCTGCTGGTGCAGTTGCTGACTTTACCGATTTGCATGCCTGGGCTGAGGTGTTCGTTCCTGGTGCTGGCTGGGGCTCGATCCCACCTCAGGATTGTTCGCCGGAGAAGGTCACCTTCCGTTAGCCTGTACGCCGGACCCAATTAGTGCAGCACCTGTGACTGGAGCAACTGATGAGTGTGAAGTGCAGTTTCACTTTGATATGCAGCTCACGCGTTTGCACGAAGCTCCGCGTGTGACCAAACCGTATACGGAACAGCAGTGGCAGGATATTGTCGCGCTTGGACATGCTGTAGATGATGAACTCACCGAGGGTGACGTGCGTCTCACAATGGGTGGCGAACCGACCTTCGTTTCTATCGACGATATGGACGGCGCGGAATGGACCACTGCAGCGCTTGGTCCGCATAAACGCCAACTGGCTACGGCACTGTTGCAGCGGCTGAAGGATCGCTTTGCGCCGGGCGGTGTGCTGCACCATGGGCAAGGGAAATGGTATCCGGGCGAACCCCTACCGCGCTGGGCGTTATACTGCTTCTGGCGTGAGGATGGTGAACCGGTGTGGCGTAATCCGACGCTGCTGGCCGAGGAAAGTACGAAATCTACGTTTACTGTCAAACAGGCCCAGCAGTTTGTCCGTGCGTTAGCCCAGCGTCTTGGAGTGCCGCCAGCGTACGCGCTGCCTGGCTACGAAGATGTCGCATACTATCTGTGGAAAGAGGGGACGCTACCGGACAATATCGATCCTCTCCAATATGACGTGGCTGATGCTGCCGAACGTCGTCGTCTCGCGACGATTTTGCACCGCGGGTTAGGTGAGGTTGTGGGATATGTTTTGCCGCTCAAATGGCAGGGCGAAGCGCGTGATGGTAGTTGGCACAGTAAGGCGTGGACGTTTCGTCGTGAGCATCTCTTCTTGTTACCTGGTGATTCGCCCATGGGCTATCGCTTGCCATTGGATTCCTTACCGTGGGCGGAGCCATCAACACGCGATCTTGAACCTGAGCATTCCCCCTTTGCACCGCGGACTGCCTTACAAGATATTCACGGTGAGGTCGCACGACGCTACGCCATCTTCTCACGTGCTGATTTCGTTCATCATGACGGCATTCACGAGCAAGTACTGGAGACCCGCACCGAGAAGGATGTCAATCAAACCGTGCGCACCGCCCTGTGTGTCGAACCGCGTGATGGCCGCTTATATATCTTCCTCCCACCGCTACGTTTCTTGGAGCATTACCTTGACCTGACCTCGTCGATTGAATCCACCGCAGCAGAGCTAAACTGTCCGGTCTTTCTTGAAAGCTATCCTCCGCCAGCAGATTGGCGACTGAAGCACTTTTCTGTCACTCCCGACCCAGGTGTCATTGAGGTCAATATTCATTCCGCACATACGTGGACGGAAGTCGTTGAACACATGACAGTTCTGCACGAAGAAGCACGCTTGTCGCGCCTAGGTACAGAGAAATTCATGATCGATGGACGCCACACTGGCACTGGTGGTGGCAATCACATGACGTTAGGTGGGGCGACTCCGGCCGATAGTCCGTTTTTACGACGGCCAGATTTATTGCAAAGTCTGCTGACCTATTGGCAGCATCATCCCAGTCTCTCGTATTTCTTTTCCGGTTTGTTCATTGGGCCTACCAGTCAAGCACCGCGTGTCGACGAAGCCCGTCATGAAAGTCTGTACGAACTCGAACTCGCCTTTCGCCAAACTCCACGCGGCGAAGCGCTGGCACCGTGGTTAGTCGATCGCTTGTTCCGCAATTTATTGGTTGACGTGACCGGCAACACTCATCGCGCGGAGTTCTGTATTGATAAACTCTATTCACCAGAAACCTCCAGCGGGCGTTTAGGGCTGGTGGAAATGCGTGCGTTTGAGATGCCACCGCATGTACGGATGAGCGTCGTACAGATGCTGCTGGTGCGTGCGATAGTCACACGTTTCTGGCAGACACCGTATCAGCATCCACTTGTTCGTTGGGGGACGGCTCTGCAGGATCGCTTCATGCTGCCGCATTTTCTCTGGCAAGATCTGCGCGCGGTCGTCAACGAGATGCAACAGGCTGGCTATCCTATTGCGCTCGAATGGTTCGCGCCGTTCTTTGAGTTTCGCTTTCCTCACTATGGCGAGATTCAAGTACAAGATATGCGTCTAGAGTTGCGCATGGCGGTTGAACCGTGGCACGTGCTTGGCGAAGAGGCTGGTGCTGGTGGAACAACTCGTTATGTCGATTCGTCACTGGAGCGGCTGCAAGTGAAAGTGACCGGCATGACTGGTACACGACATATTGTGACATGTAACGGACGGCGTATACCACTGCGAGCAACTGGCACGCATGGAGAATATGTCGCTGGCGTGCGCTACAAAGCGTGGCAATTGCCGTCTGGCTTGCATCCAACCCTGCCAGTGCATAGTCCGCTGGTCTTTGATATCGTTGACTCATGGATTGGACATTCGCTTGGTGGTTGTACTTACCACGTCGCACACCCTGGTGGTCGCAATTATGTGACCTTTCCCGTCAATGCCAACGAAGCCGAGGCACGACGCTTAGCCCGTTTCTGGCCACACGGACATACACCTGGGCCAATGCAGCCGCCAGCAGCGGAACCGCACGGCGAGTTTCCGCATACCCTCGATCTGCGGTATCACTATGAGTGCTGATCTGTCGCAGAGTAACGGGCATGCTGCCGGCCTGTCGAGGTACACTCCATTGATGAGTTCCTATGATGAGATGTCCTCCATGACCGGTGAAGTGCGCCCACACTGGGATTATCTGATGCAGTCCATGGAGAAGCTCGGTACCCAGGAACTCCTCCGTCGCCAGGTTGAGGCTCAACGTCTGCTCCGAGAGAATGGTGTTACGTACACTGTCTATGACGACCCGCGCGGCATGACTCGTCCGTGGGAATTTGATCTTGTCCCGCTGCTGGTGACGAGTCAGGAATGGAGCACGATCGAACGGGGGCTGATCCAGCGTGCCGAATTGCTCAACCTCATTCTGGCGGACTTGTATGGTCCCCGCACGTTGATCGCGCGTGGCTTATTGCCGCCAGAAATCGTCTATGCTCATCCAGGCTTTCTCTTGCCGTGCAGTGGCGTGCGACCCGCAGGAAATTCTTATTTACCGTTGTACGCTGCCGACCTTGGCCGTGCACCAGATGGCAGCATCTGGGTCATGGGTGATCGTACGCAAGCGCCTTCTGGTTCTGGCTATGCGCTGGAAAACCGCATTGTCTTGTCGCGCGTGATTCCGAGCCTCTACCGTGACTCGCACGTACATCGACTCGCACTCTTTTTCCGTGCGCTGCGCACGACGCTTGGTGAGCTGGCTCCACAACGGCGAGACAATCCGCGCATCGTCTTGTTAACTCCTGGGCCAGGAAACGAGGCCTACTTTGAGCATGCCTATCTCGCGAACTATCTCGGGTTCCTGTTGGTGCAAGGTGGTGACCTCACGGTTCGTGATGGTCGCGTGTGGCTCAGTACGGTTGACGGACTACAGCCGGTCGATGTGATCTTACGTCGTGTCGACGACACCTTCTGTGATCCTCTAGAACTCCGTGCCGATTCCTTGTTGGGTGTACCGGGGTTGCTGCAGGCCACACGCCTCGGGCATGTGGCCATCGTGAACCCCTTGGGGAGCGGTGTGCTAGAGAACCCTGCGCTGATGGCGTTTCTGCCTAGTCTGTCACGTCATTTGTTAGGGCAAGACTTGCGTTTACCGTCAGTGGCGACCTGGTGGTGTGGGAGCGAAAAGGAGCGAACATACGTTTTAGAAAATCTGCAGCGGCTGGTGATTAAGCCGATTTTTCCGCATGCCACTACCGCGGCGGTCTTTGGTGAATACGTGAGCTCAGCAGAACGCCAACGCCTGGCTGAACAGATCAACGCCAAGCCACATTTGTTTGTTGGCCAAGAGCGCGTGGCGCTATCGACCACGCCAGTCCTGTCCGAGCAGGCATTAGCGCCACGGGCAATGGTGCTGCGTGCCTTCTTGACTGCTTACAACGATGCGTATGTCGCCATGCCTGGGGGGCTGACGCGTGTTGCTCCCAGTGCGGGGAGCTGGATTGTCTCGAATCAGCAAGGTGGCATTAGCAAAGACACATGGATCCTGGCGTCAGAGCCAGAGCGTGAGATCAGTTTGTTACCGACATCGGCTACCGTTGATGTCAGCCGCTCGCGCGGGGAGGTGCCTGGTCGGGTTGCCGATAATCTCTTTTGGTTAGGTCGCTATGCAGAACGCGCAGAAGGGACCGCGCGGATCCTGCGCGCTATTTTTCAGCGCGTGGTTGAAGCCAGTACGTTTCCTGATGATGCGCTCTTACCGATCTTGCTGCGCATGTTGACGCATGTGACCACGACCTATCCGGGTTTCATCGGCGAGGGTGCAGACAAACGTCTGGCTGATCCGGAAGAGGAATTGCTCGATATTATTCACAACGGGCGTCGACCTGGGAGCATCCAATATACGCTGCAAAATTTGACTCTGGCGGCCCGTTCCGTGCGCGATCGTCTTTCTGATGATTGCTGGCGTGTGGTGAACAACCTCGCTCATGTGTTTGCTGAGCCACCGCAATATGTGAGCGGAGCGATGACGGGGTTAGAGCAAGTGATCTTCGGACTGGCTGCGCTGACAGGCTTAACCACTGAACGGATGAATCGCGGCTATGGCTGGCGCTTTCTCGATATGGGTCGCCGTCTAGAACGAGCGACGTTTGGTCTCGGCTTACTGCGTCCGGTTTGTTTTGCGGTTGAGGATTCCGAGACTACCTTATGGGAAACGCTGTTGACCATGACCGATAACGTAGTGACGTATCGACGGCGCTATCGTGCGGCGCCGCAAGTCGCGCCAGTACTCGATCTGCTGTTGTTAGACGAAGGCGCGCCACGTTCGGTGGTGTATCAAATTGTGCGCTTGCAAGAGCACGTGACCTCACTGCCGCAGAAAACTATTTTGTCGCAACGCAGTCGTGAAGAACGACTGGTGCTCGAAACCCTCACCCTGCTACGTCTGGCAGAAGTCGATCCCCTCTTAACCGTGCCTGAGGGGAAGGAAGAGCGCGAAGGGTTGGATCAACTCCTGACACGCCTTGGACAGTTACTGCGTTCGCTGTCTGATGCGATCACGGAAAGTTATTTTCGTCAGAGCGAACTGCCACATCAGCTTGTGGACATACAGTGATGCGTTATCGGGTGAACCACACCACGCGGTATCAGTATAGTGAGGCAATCTCGCTCTGTCACAACGAAGCGCGCCTGTTTCCGCGCAGCTTGACGAGCCAGCGCTGCATTGACGCTGGGATTGACGTGGCGCCACAACCTAAGGTCTATCACGAGCGCAACGATGCCTTTGGTAATCGCGTCGCGTATTTTTCCATTGAACAGTCACATACGGTGTTACAAGTGACGGCGCACAGTGAAGTCGAACTCTTGCCACTGACGCCTCCGCAGCTTGAACACTCGCCAACATGGGAAGAGGCGCAGAAGTCCCTGCATGGCGAAACCAGCCGTGATGTCTTAGACGCGCGACAGTTTCAGCTTGATTCTCCGCTGATTCGTAGCGATGCTGAATTTGTTCGCTACGCAGTTGAGTCGTTTCCCTCGCATCGCCCGTTTTTGTCCGCCGTGCACGATCTCATGCAGCGGATTTTTACTGAGTTTACCTATGACGCAGGTTTTACCACGGTGGCGACACCAGTGCGTGATGTGTTAGCGCATAAGCGCGGTGTCTGTCAGGACTTCGCCCATTTTGCCATCGCCTGCCTACGCTCACTTGGCTTCGCTGCACGCTATGCCAGTGGCTATTTAGAGACCCGTCCACCAGAGGGACAAAAGGAACTGATCGGTGCCACTGCATCGCATGCCTGGGTGTCGGTGTACTGCCCTGAACTTGGCTGGGTCGATTTTGATCCGACCAACAATCTCATTCCTGCTGATCAGCATATCGTCGTCGCCTGGGGGCGTGACTACAGTGACGTCACGCCTCTTAAAGGCACCATCCTTGGTGGGGTGCAGCATGAGTTGCAAGTGAATGTGGCGGTGACGCGGGTTGAGGGTGTTGTTACTCGGTCGTAGGACGTCAGGTGTTCGCCTTTGAAACACGCGTTATGATTTATTGTGAATAATTCATATCTTTGTTATGCTTGAACCATGCCAACCGAATTGACTGATGCTAAAATTCTCAGCGTTCCGATCCCACGTACACTGGAAGCCTTTGTCAAGAAGCGAGTAGTCTCGCAAGGATTTCATACTGTCAGTGAATATGTCCGGGCGCTCATTCGTGCCGATCAAGAGCATGCTGCTCGACAACGACTCGAAGCGAAGCTACTGGAAGCGGTGGAACGTGGTGACTATCGAGATGTCACCCCAGATTTCTGGGCACGACTAGAAACGTTAGCCCGAGGAAAGTCGACACCTCCGCGCAAACGTAAGCGTGAAAAACCGTGACCTTGCGTGTCCAGATCGAGCGAGCCGCAGAGACCGACATGGCTGAGATCGTGACGTATCTCCAGGAGCAGCAGCCAGCGACAGCGCTACGGTTTGTTCGGGATATCCGCAAGGCGTTTACGTTCCTGGCCGAGCATCCAGAGGCTGGACGTAAGTATGAGACAACGCACCCCCTCTTACAAAATTTACGGATCTGGCGCGTGAAGGGATTTGAGAGATATTTGATTTTCTACAGGGTAGGGCAAGCGTCTCTCTTGATAGAGCGTGTTCTGTACGGCGGACGCGATCTTGAAGGCATATTGGCGGGAGAGGAGTAAAAAAAAGAAACACACGCCACAAAGTAAATTGATCGAGTAGCAGAATAAAAATATAGCCAACTCCCTTTTGCACGAGAGTTTGTCCATGCGTACCTTTCGCTGCCTTTGCGATAACCCCTTGTTCTTCGACAACAGCTTCTGTTTGCGATGCAGTCGCGACGTTGGATTTTGTCCGGTATGTCGCCTTCTTGTTCCATTGCTTCCGACCGCCACCAATAGTTTTTCCTGCGGCAATCCGACATGTGCAGCACCACTTGTGAAGTGTTACAACTATGTCACGTACAATATCTGCAACTGGTGCGTCTCTGGTGCAGGGCAAGACGCCAGCTCTTCTGGAGCGGCTCCGTTGTGTGAGCGTTGCCGGTTGACGCGGACGATTCCTGACTTGAGCGTGCCTGGAAATCGGGAGAAGTGGTACCGCTTAGAGGTCGCGAAGCGTCGCTTGTTGTATGACTTAGATCTGCTCCAGCTCCCTTACAGCAATGAGATCCACGGCGTGTGGCCGCCGCTGTACTTTGACTTCAAGGCAGATATTATGCTGGCCAACGAACATTGGCAGTCGATCGGCATCAAAGAAGAGGTCTACACTGGCCATGTGAATGGCGTCATCACTATTAACATTCGTGAGGCGGATGACGTCGAACGCGAACGATTAAGAGTCGCCTTTGGCGAAGCCCAGCGCACCTTGCTTGGCCATTTTCGCCATGAGATTGGCCATTATTATTGGGAGGTGCTGGTCAAATACCAACGCGATGTCGCCTTTGCCCAGATTTTCGGTGATCCGCTGAATCCCAGCTATCAGGACGCGGCCAATAGGTATTACAACGCGCCACCGCCTAACCATTGGCAGTCACACTTCGTGAGCGCCTACGCAACTATGCATCCGTGGGAAGATTTTGCTGAAACCTTTGCGGTTTACGTCGATATCGTCAGCCTGCTCGATACGGCCTATCACGTGAACATTGCCAGGGAGCAACTCCCACTACACGATCTTGAGGCGATGGTCACGCGCTATCAGGAACTCGGGGTTGCGCTCAATGAGTTGAATCGTAGTAAAGGCACTATGGATGTCGCGCCGGAGGTGGTTTCGCCTGGAGTCAAGGAGAAGTTGCGTTTTATTCATGGGTTGATGAGACGCAGTTAGATCCGCACTTGCTAGCAGGTACGCCATTAGGTTCCTTCTCCCTCAGGGAGAAGGTCAGGATGAGGGGGCCCTAATTGTCGATTGTGGATTGTCGATTGCGGAATAAGAAAAATGACAGGCTCGATCGTCGCTGCCCTAATCCACAATTCGCATTCGTCAATCCGCAATTTCTTATCCCCTCACCCTAGCCCTCTCCCGGTGGGAGAGGGAATTTCGTGTGGTATTGCCTAAACTTCTCATGCTTCTACTGCCTCCCGATACTCTGCCAATGCCCGTGTAAGATGAGCGATCTCACGATCCAGCTCCGCGCATGCTATTTCGGCTTGCCCCAGATTCCCCTCTTGCCCGAGCGCTTCTAACTTGAGTACGGCCTCACATGCGGCATACGCGCCAAAGCTACTGACTGCACCTTTCATGGAATGTGCGATTTGTTGAAGCATCTGTCCGTCACCTCGGGCAATCGAGTCGCGCATGGCGGCCAACAATTCTGGTGATTCGACTAAAAACAAGCCGACAACTTCTCGTAACAGTGCGTGATCTCCTTCAACATGCGCGAGAGCTGTGTCTTGGTCAAAGACAACTTCCGACAGCTCGCGTGTCGCCTCATGCCTACTGCCCTCCTCATCTCCTTGATACGTACCAGTGTACGAACACAATCGCTCAATCACGGCAAACAGTTGGTGCGCTTGCAACGGTTTGGAGAGATACGCATCCATGCCTGCAGCCAGGCAGCGCTCTTGGTCGCCACGCATCGCATGCGCCGTGAGTGCGACAATCGGCAAGTGCTTGTTGGTCGATTCTTCCTGCTGGCGAATCGCCTTCGTCGTTGCGAAGCCATCCATTACCGGCATCTGCACATCCATCAACACCAAAGCAAAGGTCTCTTTCGCCAGCATGGCCAGTGCTTCCTTGCCGTTGTTGGCGACAACGACGGAGTGGCCACGTTTTTTCAGTAACAAGACCGCCAGGCGTTGATTGACCGGGTTGTCTTCGACTACGAGAATATGCAGTGGCTGGGAAGCTATGCTGGGTTTTGCTGTCACTTGTACAGGTTGTGATGTCTCACCATCACGCACACCAAGACACGCGGTGAAATGAAATGTACTGCCCTGGTTGATTGCACTTTCGACCCAGATCGTTCCGCCCATCATCGCGACAAGTTGTGAGTAGATTGCTAATCCCAATCCAGTACCACCAAACTCTCGGGTGGTCGAACCGTCAGCTTGCGTGAAGGGATCGAAAATCAGCTTCTGCTTCTCTGGGGCGATGCCTATGCCAGTATCGGTGACAGCGAAATGCAAACACAGCTCATCCTTGAGTTGCCACTCTACTGAGACGTTTATCGTTACTTCACCGGCGTGGGTAAACTTAATGGCGTTGCTGACCAGGTTGACCACAACCTGACGCAAACGTCCTGGATCACCGAACAATGTCTCTGGCACATCCGGGGCAATATGACAGTCGAGTTTCAACCCTTGGTTCTGGGCGCGCAGCGTTAGCGCTTTGATCGCCATCGCCAGGTCGTCGCGCAAGGAGAAATTGACCGGATCAAGCGTGAGTTTTCCTGCTTCAATCTTGGAGAAATCAAGAATGTCGTTGACCAAATCCAATAACGACAGCGAGGAGTCTTTGACAATGGTGAGATATTCACGTTGCTCTGATGTCAGGTGGGTATCGAGGGCTAAGTCGGTCATGCCAATGATGCCATTCAACGGCGTACGCAACTCATGGCTCATGTTAGCGAGAAATTCACTCTTGGCTTTGGTCGCTTCCTCAGCCGCGAGCTTTGCTTTGTGCAGCTCTTCCTCAGCGTGTTTCCGCTCGGTGATGTCTTCGACAATGCCTTCGTAATAGAGAAGGATGCCGCTGGCATCACGAACCGCGCGGGCAGTTTCCGTGATCCAGATCACCTTGCCGTCGCGCCGATAGACCCGAGATTCAAAGCCAGTCACCGTATTCTGCGCGTGCAGAAGGCGGGTAAATTCCTCGCGCCGTGATGGATCGACATATAATTGCCCGCTAATGTCGGTCAAACTCGCCATCAGTTCTTCTGGTGTTTCATAGCCATAAATCGAAGCCAGAGCTGGATTAACGCTGAGATATTGGCCTTCTGGCGTAGTTTGAAAGATACCATCGACCGCGTGTTCGAAAATGCTGCGATATTTCGCTTCAGCGGCACGCAGGTCTTTTTCTGCGCGTTTGCGTTCGTAGACCTCCTGTGCCAGCTTTGAATTGGTGTGTTCTAGTTCAGCCGTCCATTGTCGCAGTTCTTCAGTCCGCGAAAGTCGTTGTTGTTGCAGCTTCGCGAATCCACGCGCGAGCCAATCAATACCGTGCCGGATCACCGGAATGAATGAATCTTTCATCCTCGACTCCAGATTGAAAATTTACACAAGTCCACGCAGTGTTGCTCAAGCAACAACCCTGTATGCAATCCTGCTGTTTCTCTGGGCAGTCTTCTGTCGATAATGGTTGCGCTGGCATCATCCCCCGAAAAAGCTCCTGGTAATTCAAGGCGTTATCAACCGACAACAACCTGGTTGGAAAAACGTAATGTTGTGCTGCGAGATCGTAGCAATTTGAGGCCCACTGTTTTTGTTCACAAGTGGTCACGTGCGATGGGCCTACGCTACGCCACCTGCATAAAGACGCGGCACTCTGTGGTGAAGATTTAAGCGGGATCAACGCGCATTAATGAGCTCTGCAGGGGGACTCTTGCTGAAGGCCCTGGTTTTTCTTAGCTTTTGGTCATAGCAACAGGTGATCGTTCCACCGCACGCTCCGAATTGCTGTTGGTACGATCTATGCGTTCTCCTTTTGGGATTTTGCGGTTTACACAGAGGGAGTCGTTATGGTCACGTTTGCCGGGTACGACACTGGGGATTTTTATGACGAAATGTTTGCAGAGAACGGCCAACCTCGGGCTGGGGCACGTCTGCTCCAACAGCGTATTGATTCCCTCACTAAGGGCGAGTTGATACAGCGGCAGCAAGCGGCTGAACGTGCGCTGTTGCACCGGGGGATCACCTTCAATGTCTACGGAGATAATTCCGGGACAGAACGTATCTTTCCCTTTGATATCGTGCCGCGCATTATCGAGGCGGCAGAATGGGAACGCCTGGAGCGTGGCCTCAAGCAGCGCGTCTATGCGCTGAATCTGTTCATCAACGACATTTATCACGAGCAGAAAGTACTCAAGGATAAAATCATTCCTGAGGAGATCGTCTATTCCGCCCGGTCGTTCCGCCAGGCCTGTATTGGACTCCAGCCACCACGAGGGGTCTGGTGCCATATTACTGGGACTGATCTGGTGCGTGATCGTGATGGGCAGATGTATGTGTTGGAGGATAACCTGCGCTGTCCGTCTGGGGTGTCATACGTGTTGGAGAGTCGGCAGATTCTCAAGCGCACGTTTCCGCAGGTGTTCGGAGCTTCTCGTGTTCGCCCAGTGGACGATTACCCCAGTCACTTGCTGACGATGCTGCAAGCCCTAGCGGCTGACTACCTCCAGTCGCCAACAGTAGCTGTGCTCAGTCCTGGCATTTACAACTCGGCGTACTTCGAGCACTCGTTCTTAGCCCAACAAATGGGTGTGGAACTCGTTGAAGGTCGCGACCTGGTTGTATCGGATGGTCTAGTGAAAATGCGCACGACCAAAGGCTTGCAACAAGTTGATGTTTTGTATCGTCGCATTGATGATGATTTTCTTGATCCGCTGACGTTCCGACCTGACTCGATGCTGGGTGTGCCTGGATTGATGGAGGTATACAAAGCTGGGCGCGTTGCCTTAGCCAATGCGCCAGGAACGGGCATTGCCGATGATAAAGTGATGTACGCCTACGTTCCCAAGATCATTAAGTACTATCTTGGTGAAGAGAGTATCATTCCTAATGTGCCGACGTATGTCTGTTGGGACGACAAAGAACGGACGTATGTGCTGGAGCACCTCGACAAGCTGGTGGTCAAAGCCGCCAACGAATCTGGTGGCTATGGTATGTTAGTCGGTCCGCACTCTACTCCTGACGCCCGTGCGCAGTTTGCTGAACTGATCCGTGCCAATCCCCGCAATTATATTGCCCAGCCGACCTTGTCGTTATCGCGCGTGCCGGTGATTGTCGATGACCATTTCGAGGGGCGACACGTCGATCTGCGACCGTACATTCTCTATGGCTCGGATATTTATGTGCTCCCTGGTGGGCTGACGCGCGTCGCGCTCAGAAAGGGATCACTGGTGGTGAATTCCTCCCAAGGTGGGGGCAGTAAAGATACCTGGGTACTGTACAACTGAGGAATCTATGTTATCGCGTGTTGCTGATAGTCTCTACTGGCTGAGTCGCTACATTGAACGGGCCGAGAATGTCGCCCGCTTCATTGATGTCAACCTGCACTTGATGTTAGATTTGCCTGAGGGGGCGAGCGAGCAATGGAAGCCATTGGTCATTACCACTGGTGATGATGAGCTGTTTGCCGAACGGCATAAGGAAGCGACCCGAGAAAACGTCGTGCAATTTTTGACGTTTGATCGTGAGAACCCGAACTCAATCTTGTCGTGCCTGCGCGCGGCGCGTGAGAATGCCCGCTCGGTGCGAGAAATCATTTCCTCGTCGATGTGGGAACAGGTGAATATGTTTTACCTGATGATGCGCGACCCTGAGGCGATCACGCGCGTGCGGGAAGCGCCATACGAGTTCTTCCGCGAGGTACGGATGGCCAGCCATCTGTTTGAAGGGCTGACGAATGCAACCATGTCACATGGCGAAGGCTGGCATTTCTGCCGTATGGGGCAATTGTTAGAGCGAGCGGATAAAACCTCACGTATGGTTGATGTGAAGTACTTTCTTTTGCTGCCGTCGGTTGCTGATGTCGGGACACCGTTCGATGACATTCAGTGGGCGGCAGTGTTACGTTCGATGAGCGCGTTGGAAATGTATCGCAAGCGCTATCATGATTTGAGCCCAGATCGCATCGCTGAGTTCCTTTTGCTTGATCGCGAATTTCCCCGCTCACTCCATTACTGTCTGACCAAAGCAGACGAGTCACTCCATGCGGTGTCGAGTACACCGATCGGCGCCTTTTGTAATCCGGCTGAACAGCTTCTTGGCCAACTACGAGCGGAGTTAGCGTATGCCCGAGTTGAGAACATCATGCGTACTGGCCTCCACGAATTCCTCGATGCCTTTCAGACCAAGCTCAATCTGGTTGGCGATAGCATCTTCGCGACCTTCTTTGCTTTGCAACCGATCGGCGGAGCTGTTACGGTGGGGTCGCAAAATCAACGGCAGATGTGAGTAGATTAACGAAGAGAGCAATTGCGATTGTCCCTTCCCCGGTTCCCAGCACTCGACCCTCACCCTATCCCTCTCCCTGCCAGGGAGAGGGCAGTGCGAGCGCAGCGAGTACGGGTGAGGGCAATAACTACGGCACGGTAACGGCAATCCGCTGTATGGGAAAAGCTCCAGACTGCCAATCTTGGAGCAGAGGTATTGTTCGCTATGACCTATTGCATTGGCATCCGCGTGAATGCTGGGATGGTCTTCCTGTCTGACTCGCGTACGAACGCGGGCTTGGATCAGATCAGCACGTTTCGGAAGATGATGATCTACGAGAAGCCAGGTGACCGTTTCATCGTCATGCTGTCGGCTGGCAATCTGTCAGTGTCGCAGTCGATACGCGAATTGCTACAAGTCGAGGCGCTCTCGCGTGGTTCTGAAACAGAACCGCTGACGATCTGGAATGCGACCAACATGTTTGACGTTGCGCGTGTGCTCGGTGCCACCGTGCGGCGGGTGCAGCACGATGATGGTGAGGCGCTGCAGACCGCTGGTATTGAATTTAACGCTTCACTGATCATCGGCGGCCAGATCAAAGGCGAGGCCATGCGCATGTTCCTCGTCTATTCGGCGGGCAATTTTATCGAAGCGACACGTGAGACCTGTTTCTTTCAGATTGGCGAATCGAAGTATGGCAAGCCGGTCCTTGATCGGCTGATCGCACCGAGCACTCCGTTGGACACAGCCGCCAAGTGTGCTCTGGTGTCGATGGATTCGACGCTGAAATCGAACCTTACTGTAGGCTTGCCACTCGACCTGCTCGTCTACCGTGAAGGGGAATTGCGCAGTGATCAGGTCGTCTGCATTGATGACAGCAACCCGTACTTTCACATGATCCGTAGCACCTGGGGCCAGCGCTTGCGGGAAGTGTTCGATGGTCTCGAAGATCCCCACTGGGATGACAGTGATACTCCGTATCCCTTACGAGTTCCATCTGCGCGGTACGAGCCGATGCGCAAGATTGCCACGCCGAGTGAGAAGATCGTGTAAACAATTGCGGATCGGCGATTGCGGATTGCGGATTGGGAAGACAATGAAAAAAATAGATAGAAGGGGATGATGAATGCCAGCGAGATGCAGAAACGCACGAGGGCTTTCGCGCTGTAGATTATTCAGCTTGTAGAAAAGTTACCAAGAAGTAGAACTGCCGACGTAAGTGGGCGACAATTACTTCGTTGTGGAACTTCAGTTGGGGCAAACTACCGAGCTGCATGTCGAGCTAGATCTGCGGCTGAGTTTATTGCAAAGATGGGGATCGTCGAAGAAGAAGCAGATGAGTCAGGCTATTGGCTCGACCTTTTAGTTGAAACAGGAATTCTCGGCAAAAAAGAAGTAGGAGAACTACTGATCGAGGCTAACCAACTCGTTGCTATTACCGTAACCTCGATAAAAACTGCAAGGAAGAATAAGGTCAGCAACTAACAACTCATGTCTAAGCAACAACCCACAGAAGTTGGCCCACAATCCACGATCCACACTCCGCAATCTGTTCCAGAGAGTCCGCAATCCGCAATCCGCAATCTGCAATTACCAGGAGCTCTTCCTTCTACTGACGACAAGGCGGTGTACGTACGGACGATGTTCGACCGCATCGCGCCGCGCTACGATGCGCTCAATCGTCTATTTTCGTTTCAACTCGACCAGCGCTGGCGACGACAGACGATTCGTACCGTTGCGATAACTTCACAAGATGTTGTTGTCGATCTCGCTTGTGGGACTGGAGATCTCAGTGAACTGGCTGCACAAACCGGTGCTCGGGTGATCGGCGTGGATTTCGCTGGCAATATGCTGGTGGGTGCACGACGACGAGGAATCAAGGCTTCGTTTGTTCAAGCTGATGCTGGCTGCGTTCCCTTGCCAGATGCATCGACGACAGTCGTGCTATCAGGCTTTGCGTTGCGCAACTTTGTATCGATTCCCGTCGCGCTGGCTGAGGCTGCGCGCATACTGAAGCCCGACGGCAGAATGGCACTGCTCGAAGTCGATACTCCTGCCAATGTCGTCTTGCGTTGGGGCCATCAGTTTTACTTTAACCGTGTGGTGCCGTTTGTCGGCGGGCTTCTCTCGGACCGTCAGGCGTATGCATACTTACCGAAGTCAGTGTCCTATCTCCCCAGTCCGTCTGAATTTCGCGCCATGATTGAGCAGGCTGGGTTTCAGCAGGTGGTGCGTCATCCGCTTTCTGGGGGAATCGCGCAATTGATTGTGGCGCAGCGCAGGTAGGTAGCGTGCGCTGTGCGCACGAAGTTCGTTACCGCTCCTGTGCTTGTTGCTTTGCTAGTGCTGCATTACGCCATACGTCACTGCTGCCGCTGGAGTGGCACGTTGGGCAGGCCTCTTCAGTGCTGTTCACGTAGCCGCGACCATCGCAGGTGCGACAGATACCGCTCAGTGTGTACATACGGAGATAAAAGTCTGAGATGTCGTGGACACCACTAAAGAAGGTCTTGATCTGGTCGACGATGTGTTCACGTTGAAATGCGTTCTTTTGCATGGATCACCCTCCTGAAGTCTTTTTGTTCTTATCGGCTGAAGTCGCCAATTCTACGATGGAGGAGTGTCCACAATTGCCAGTTTCCGGCGGTGCACATGAAAGAAAGAACCGTTGCCAGTAAGGAAAAATGCCCATCCCCACCTAAAGAGATATGCGTGACCTCGATAAAGAGCCAAATTTGTAAGCACAGCAAAACAATCATTGAAAGTGCAGTTAGAGAAAAGACGTTATTCCGTTGCTGATAGCCCGTGGTCGGCAGGGTGCTCATACGTGGACTCCAGTCGCCCACACTTCGTGGCCTTTCACATTGAGTAGGATGCGCGGAAGCGGCCGTTGCGGTGGGCCACCAAGCACACGTCCGTCATCGACCGCAAACCGCCCAGCATGACACGGGCAGAAAAATTCGTTCTTTTGCGCTTGATAAATCACGGGGCACGAAAGATGAGTGCACTTCTGACTGTAGGCGACGAACTGATTCTCTGCGAGACGAATGAGCAGGCACGGGTCATGGGCAGTTGGATAGGAGAACAGCTTCGCACTTGCGATCGGTACATCATTCACTGTAGCGATCAATGCGGGAGTAAACTGCGCAGTTGATCGCCGCTGAAACCAGTTGACGAGCCCAAGGAGGCCAGTGCTCGCTAGAAGCGTGGTCGAAAGTAGCAAGACGAACGACATGAAGTTACGGCGTGTAACGGTTTGTTCGTCTTCCCAGGGAATGGGAAAAGCTGGGGGGTGGGGGTTCGGGGTTAGGGGTTGGTTTGTCATGTTTGATGCAACCGGAGATGATAAAGTATGGGAGTGTGTATCCATTGTCTTTTTCTACTAAATCCCAGAGCCTTTTTCCTGCCAACCCCTAATCCCCAGCATGAAGCTTGCCACATCGATGTCCAACTCTTCAGCCCCATTCCCGACCATCATGTTGACTTTAGTCTTGACCACGCGACGGCCAAAGGTGAAAGAGTTGATTGGTGTTTCTCGGCGGCTCTTTTCGATTGTCTCGCGTGGACCATAATAGAGCGCGCCGCTCGGACAAACAGTTGCGCACATTGGCGCGAGCCCAACCGACGTACGATCGTAACACATGTCGCATTTCATCATCTGATCTTGCGCGGGTAGGTAGCGCGGTACACCAAACGGACAAGACAACACACAGTTCGAGCAGCCAATGCAGCGCGGCTTTAGCGCGGATTGCACTATGCCTTCGGCGGTCTGTTTGATCGCATCAGCCGGACACACTTTCGCGCAGGTCGGATCCTCGCAATGCATGCAGACGGTTGGTGTCGTTTGCGGTGAACTCGAACGATCAACAAAGTCGAGGTGAATCATCGACAATCCGCGATGACTTTCGCACTCCGCGCAGGCATGAAAACAGGCCTGACAGCCAATACAGCGCGAGGGATCAACAAAGAATTCCATGGTCATGAGATAATCACCCTTTCCCTAACCCTCTCCCATCGAGGGAGAGGGTATTATCCGTCTTTGCCAATCCGCAATCCGCAATCCGCATTCCGAAATCTACTCTGTTGATCCGTACCGCACACACCTTAAACTCAGGAATCTTAGAGATCGGATCAAGAACACGATTAGTGACACGGTTGGCTGAGCGAGCACCTGGCCAGTGATAAGGAATGAAAATCGTGTCTGGCCGAATAGTCTTCACTACCAGTGCAGGCAAATACAGTTCGCCACGGCGGCTTTCGACATGGACAGTATCACCAGATTTGATACCGATTTTCTGCGCCAACATTGGATGAATCTCCACTTGCGGAGATGGATACTGATCCACCAATGGGCCAATCCGTCGCGTCTGGGTGCCACTGAGATACTGCGAGACAACGCGACCGCTGGTCATGAGGATCGGATACTCCGCGTCGATGTCTTCGGCAGGTGGACGATACTGGATGGCGTGAAATCGTGCTTTGCCATCAGGATGGGCGAACTTGCCACCTTCAAACAAGCGTGGCGTGCCAGGATGTTGTGGGTTCGGACAAGGCCAGAAGACGCCTTTATTGTCCTCAATGCGTTTGTAGGTGATCCCTGCGTAATCAATCGGTCCACCGGCAGACGCGCGCGTCAATTCACTGAACAGGTCTTCAGCTTTGTGATACGGAAAGAATGATTTTTTGCCTAAGCGATGGGCGATATCGATAATGATCTCCCAATCGACCCGAGCATTGGCTGGTGGCTTAACTGATTGCCGTAAGCGAATGACACGCCCTTCACCGTTGGTGACCGTGCCTTCGTCTTCTTCTTGCAGTGAACCAGCGAGGACAACATCCGCATGCCGCGCGGTTTCCGACATGAAAGGTTCGATTGCCGCGTAGAACTCCAGTTTTTCTAAAGCCGCCTTGGTGAGACTCGCGTTCGGTAGCGACACCAGCGGATTAAAAGAGATCGACAACAGTCCTTTGATTTTGCCTTCGTTGATGGCGTCGAAGATCTCGACTGCCGTGAGTCCTTTCTGCGGCAGCTCAGCTTCTTCGATCCCCCAGAAGGTAGCAATCTCCTGGCGGTGATGCAGGTTCTCGATGTCACGTCCACCAGGAAGCTGGTTGCAACGCTGGCCGTGTTCGCGTCCACCTTGGCCATTGCCTTGGCCGGTAATGGTGCCATATCCGCAGCCTGGGCGACCGATACGTCCACTGGCTAACACCAAGTTAATGCAGGAAAGGACATTCTCGACACCCTTGGTGTGATGTTCGATACCGCGTGCATGGAGCAACATCGACGTCGGCGCCTCGCCCCACATCTCGGCGGCCTTGATGATATTCGCGGCTGGTACACCAGCGATCTCGGCAGTGTATTGCGGAGTGTAGGCAGCGACCGTTTCTTGGACCTTATCAAAGTCCACTGTATGTTCAGCAATAAACTGATGAGCGAGCCAATCGCGTTCGATCATGACATGGAGGATGCCGTTCATCAGTGCGCTGTCGCGTCCAGGGCGGACTGGTAAGAACAGATCCGCTGTTCGTGCGATCGGTGTCATGCGCGGGTCAATAACAATCAGTTTTGCTCCATTATCACGCGCACGCCAGAGATAATTAGTGAGAATCGGAAAGCATTCGCCAACGTTACTGCCAGTGACGATAATGCATTTCGCGAGTGGAATATCGCTCCACGGATTCGCTGCCCGATCGATACCGAAGGCCATCTTGTTGCCTGCGCCGGCCGAGACCATACACAACCGACCATTGTAGTCGATATTGGCAGTGCCTAACGCGACGCGGGCAAACTTGCCCATCAGATAGGCTTTTTCATTGGTCAGCGACGCACCACCGAGCAGAGCAAAGGCGTCTTTGCCATACTGCTGCTGAATGCGGTGCATGTTGTCGACCACTTTGGTTAGCACCTCGTCCCACTCCGCTTCACGAAAACCATCTGCGGTGCGGACGAGCGGAGCGAGCAAGCGATCAGGATGATTATTCTGCAGGTAGCGCTTGACCCCTTTCGGGCACAGCTTGCCTTGATTGACCGGAAAATCAGACCACGGCTCAAAGCCCACGACTTTTTCATCGCGCACTTTGAGTTGGATGCCACACTGCACTCCGCAAAAGCAGCAATGCGTCTTCACTAATCGGTCTGGCGTGGTGCTAACTTGCCAGCCACCGGCGGGTTCGTAATTGAGGTGGGGACCGTAGCGGTCGATGAATGCCTCTTCTGAGAGTGGGAGCTGTGCCATCTCTTTTTACTTTCTTTACGCTGCTGGAGTATCCACGTGGGAATCGGTAGCAGAACGAATGGGGGAATGGGTGAGTGGGGGAATGGGTGAAAGAAGTTCTTCTCTATTTTCTCTCCCGTTCTCCCACTCTCCGTTTCTCCCATTCAGCGCTGCTTCAATTCCTACCCACTGCATCTTAACTGCAGTCATCGTCTTGCCCTGGTTGAGCGCGAGCAACCGTCGCCGACACGGTGGACACACCTCCTGATAGTGCGACACCGGTCCGTCGAGCTGCGCATCCATTCCAAGTTCAGCAAAAACTTGCTTAAGATCGTCAACATGCATTTGCGAAGCGAAGGCTTCCCCGCAGCGTCCACAGTGCGCCTGTGCACCCATTTGCCCAGCGTGTTTGTACAGCCCGACCCCAATGTGAGCTGGCCGTTGGAAGATGTGGAATAACTTACCGAAGGGTAATGAGAGTAAGAGGATAATCACTGAGGCTGCGTGGGTTGCCGCGATAAACGGAAATCCCCGACCATTCATGAAATGCGCACTGATGGTGAGCCCGAGGCCACTGGCCGCAACCACCAAGAGGAGAAGAAGAGGAGCGATGTCGTTGCTGAAACGCTGGAGCGCAATTGCACCGCCGTCAGTCAGACGACGATAGAGTGCCATCAACACGCCGACCAGCATGATGACGGCGGCAATGTTGAGCATGTTGAAGGTAATAAATCCGATCAGTGAATGAATGGAAAACTCTTGTACTTTCATGCCGAAGAACACGACGTGATATTTATTCAGATCATCGGCAGGGGTTTCGAAATGCACCCACCCGAACACCAACGGGAAGGTGAGGGCGAAGGCGAGCATCCCACCCCACGACAAACACAAATGCATGATCCAACGATAGCGGCTGCGTTGCGCGATGAACTTTTGCGCGCCGACGCTATTGAACAGTAACTTGCCAATCTGCAGGCTATTTTTGATGCCACCGGCGCGGAACAGACGCCAGTTCTGTTGCCAGTAGCGTTGAGTCGGTGGACGTCGCAGCCATAAGACAATGCGATAGGTACTGGCGGCGAAAGCGAAGACTGAGGCGATTGCGTAGTGCAGCAGCATCCAGTCGAAATGTCGAAGCCACTGCGAGCCGATGGCGATAAACAGTGTGACGAGTCCGCCCACGATCAGCGCCGCAGTACAGGCCGCACGGTCGAGCGCTAGGGTGGAGAAGATGTCCGTAGTTGATTTCCGCGCATTCATAAAAAAGAGTTACTCAATTTCTATGAAGAGTTGCCCGTCGAGTTCATACACGGGGTAGGTTCGCAGAGTGACGTTCTCGGCGGCGCAATGTCCAGTGGCGAGATCAAACTTCCAGGCATGAAACGGGCAGATGACGGTGCCAGCGCCCACGATTCCATCCGCCAACGGGCCTTGGCGATGTGGACAGTGGCTTTGCGTCGCGTACAGTTTACCATCACGCGGACGAAACACCGTAACCGCAATACTCCCGACTTTGTAAGCGCGGCCTTCACCCAGAGGAATGAAGTCAATCGAACCGAGGTTCACTACCTGTTTTGACGATAGTTGCTGTGAGGCCATGATGAGACCTCCACTGATTAGTAAGGATTGTAGACTCATCATCTCTCTCATTTTTTCTACACCGATTCACCGTTTCAGTTTTTGTCATCCCCCTTTACCCTTTTCTCCCACTCTTCAGCGAGTTGCTGGTGCAACCACCACCGGCTCAGCAAACTGGCTTGCGTGCACTGGCTCAACCGCTTCTAGCCACGGATCTTTATAGGCAGCGACAGCGGCGTTGATTTCTGCATCAAGCCGTGCGCAGATGCCTTCTTTGTCTTCGATCAGAATGTCGCGTAACCGCTCGATACCGAGACGTTCAACGAACCCATAGGTGCGTTCGAGGTACTTGGCGTTCTCGCGGTAATACTGCATGAAGCGACCCATGTACTTCAGCACTTCATCATGCGTATTGACCGTGCAGAGCAGGTCCCCTTTACGTACTGAACTACCGGCTGCGCCGCCGATATAGATTTCCCATTGGCCACCTTCGATCGCCACGGCACCAAGATCTTTGACGTAGGCTTCTGAACAATTGCGTGGACAGCCAGTAGTTGCGAGCTTCATCTTGTGGGGTGATTCGAGTCCTTGAAAGCGACGTTCGATTTTTTGTGCGAGCGCAATTGAGTCACCAAGTCCATAGCGACAGAAATCAGTCCCCACGCAGCTCTTGCAGGTGCGAAACGCTTTGGTGTAGGCATGGCCGCTCGGCATGCCGAGATCTTTCCACACCGAAGGAAGATCTTCCTTCTTGATTCCTAGAAGGTCGATACGTTGACCACCAGTGAGTTTGACCAGCGGTACGTTGTACTTCACCGCGACTTCGGCAATACGCTGCAGCTCTGCGGCTGAGGTCACACCGCCATAGATGCGCGGCACCACACTGAACGTGGCATCGCGTTGAATGTTGGCATGCACGCGGTCATTGATGAAGCGCGCATCGCGTTCGTCTTCGTAGTCGTGCGGCCACAACGATTTCAGTAGCGACGCGAGTCCCGGCTTGCTACCGGGATCTTCTTTGCCGCTCGCGAGTTCACGGAAGACTGCGCTAACGCTCTTGAGTCCCTTGGCTTTGATGGCGGCAATTAATTCCGGCTTGGTAAACGGCACGCCAGGAACATAATAGTGCTCAGTCGGATCTTCCTGCACTTCACCGGCATACACTTCCAGCAATTGCATAATCAGCGGCTTACAACTGCCACAGCCAGTGCCAGCTTTGGTGTGGGCGCCGACTTTGGACATCGACTTGCATTTGCCGATCATGATTGCTTCTTTGATCTTACCCTTAGCGACGCCATTGCAGTTACAGATCTGCGCTTGGTCAGGCAGGTCGAATACGGACAGGATAGGAGCGCCAGTCGAGGTGCCGAATAGCAAGTCCGCGCGTCGTTCTGGCACAGCCGTTTCAAGGGTAAACATCTGCGCCAATACACCAGCGGTGTCAGTTTCGCCGAGAAGAATCGCGCTGATGAGTTTCTTATCGCGCACGACCATGCGTTTGTAGACGCCACGTGAGGGTTCGCGATAGACAACGACATCGTCTTCAGGCTCGATAGCTCTTGGGTCACCCATTGATGCCAGCTCAACGCCCATCACTTTCAGTTTAGTCGAGAGCTTCGATCCCAGGTATGTCGCTTGCGGATTCACGTCAGTGAGGACATCCGCAATGGTTTTGGCTTGCTGCCAGATCGGATCGACAAGTCCATAGATCATACCACGATGCTGGACACATTCACCGACCGCGAAAATCTCAGGATCATTGGTACGCAGTTGGTCATCGCAGACAATGCCGCGTTCGACCGTCAGCCCTGAATCTTTGGCAGTTTCCGTGATCGGGCGGATACCGGTACTGACCACGATCATATCGGTATCAAGTATCGTACCGTCGTTGAACTGAATGCCGGTAACCCGTTCTTCGCCGAGAATTTGTGAAGAGAGTTTGGCCAGCAAGACTTGAATCCCCATCTGCTCGATTGTCTTCTTCAATAACTCACCCGACTCGGGGTCGAGTTGCGCGGCCATGAGCTGGGGAAGCGCTTCAATGACCGTGACGTCGACCCCGTGGGTGAGCAGGCCTCTGGCTGCTTCAAGGCCCAACAAACCACCTCCAACCACCACCGCTTTGCGACAGTGTTTCGCATAGTGCGCAATCTGTTCGCAGTCATCGAGCGTGCGGAAAAGAAAAGTCCCAGGCTTGCCCATGCCTTGCAGGGGAGGAACAAACGGACGCGAGCCAGTTGCGATAATGACCTTATCATAAGGTTCCTCGGTGAATCTCCCATGGGGATCACAGCCATCAATGCCGTAGGGAGTTGCGTGACGAAATAACGCGTTGCCGATAACAACGCGTCGGACGCGATCGATCAGCCTCGCTTTCACGCCAGTATGTAACGTGATGTGATTCTCTGCGTACCAGTCTAGCGGATTGAGAATGGTTTCTTCGATTTTTTGTGAGCCGTTCAGGACGTTAGAGAGCAGGATACGATTATAGTTGCCATACGGTTCCGCGCCGAACATCGTGATCGTGAAGCGTTGGGCATCGCGTTGCAGGATTTCTTCGACAACTCGGGCACCAGCCATACCGTTGCCAATCACAACTAGTCGCTCGCGGTGGGCAATGGACATACTCCCTATGGCTCCTTTTCTTTGCCTGATAGGAGGGCGGGAGATGACGGAGGGAACGCCATCTCCCGAATTACGGGAGGAGAAATGAGGGAATTTCCTCCCTTTGGGCATCAGCGCATCGTACGCTCTGTCTTCTATTCAGCAGGAACCATGCCACGATGCTGAGTCTACAGCGGCAGCGGAAAGTCGAGAGATTTTTTTGTTCGAGGTTAAGACCGTGTGGTGAGCTGTTGCGTAGCAAGCAGCAGAGGATGAAATTTCAGGCAGGAGGGACGGAGGACTGACTCTGATGGTTTCTCTCTCCTATGATAAAGAACTCTGAATGTCATGAGATTTGTTACCGAGTTGTTCCCTTGTTGGCTGATCCTCTCTCTCGCTATCGGATGTGCCGGGTGCATAATTCCTTGATGTGGGTGAGATTCACTGAGGTGTCGCATGAAAAGTTTGATTGCAGGTCTGCCTCCTGATATTGCAAGACGCATTCATCCGCAATGGAAGACGAAGGAGGCTGAGTATTGGGCGCAGCGGGACCAATTACTTTCCCGATATGCAGATCAATGGATTGGGTTCGCTAACGGTCGTGTCATTGTCTCTGGCAAGAGCGCGGTCGAGGTGTTTCATACGGCACAAGCGTCGGGACAACATCCATTCATCACTTGTGTAGGACATGAGAACGAACCGAGCCGTATGCGTCGCGTGACGTTTTCGTACGACACTACGTATCCTCATGAACCCTTACCTGTACTTACCGTAGAGTTTCGTCAACACGGTGGATTACAGATGTGCTGAACCGCTTGGAAGTACTGTTCCGTGGTCCTACTCGTGAAGTCGTTATCAATCCATAAAGGCGAGTGCTGATGAGCGTTCTCCTTTATGGTTATCACTCATTGTACCTATCGCCATTATCCTGTTTTGGTACCGTCTACGCAGGCTGAATCTGCTGTGCGCAGTAATTTTCGTAGCCCACCTGTTGCAGCAAAAAGGTTTGCGACTCAAGCCAATGGATGTGCTCTTCTGCGCCGACAAGAATATGCTCGATCAGTTCGCGCGTGCCAGTATCGGCTTGTTCCAGGCAGAACGATACTGCTTTGCGAAGTTCTGGCAGTCCTTCTTTTTCTAAGGCAAGATCATTTTCTAACATCTCTTTCACGTTTTTGCCGATGTTCACTTTCACGGAATCGCTCACGGTAGGAGAGCCTTCGAGGAACAGAATCCGATCGATGAGCTGTTCAGCATGTTTCATCTCTTCGAGTGATTCATCGTAGATCGTCTTATACATCCGCATATAGCCCCACTTATTACACAGCGACGCATGCATAAAGTACTGGTTAATCGCGGCGAGTTCTCCCCGCAATAGATCGTTGAGCGTTTTAATGACTTCTGGTGATCCCTTCATTACTCATCCCCTTTCGCTGGTTGATTGGCAAGTTGCCACCGACGCCTGCCATCGTAGCCCGAGGGAATCGAGTGTCAATCTATCCTAGAGGCGCCTAGAGTTTGAACAACATTTCGACGTAGCCAAAATCAGCGTGATCGTCGGCGAAAATGGAGTGGACAGCGCCACCACCGAAGAGATGGCTGTAGTAGAGATTGAGGTTGATGTATTTGTTGACATCATAACTGAGCGAGGTTTCGACCACTTGAAAGAGATTGCGCTGCCTGAAGACTGGTCGACCAGGAAAGCCAAAGCCGACGTTACGGTTAGAGAGTGTCGCTCCTGCGCCTTGATACCAGAGGTCGCGTGCTTCAACCACGCGAATGTTGTGAAAATCAGTACGCGAAACCAGGCCAGGAATCGGGCGCAGAATCAGTTGCACGAAGCCATCCTCACTGTTCATGAGGTTATAGAAGGTTGAGAACGAGTAGATGCGCGCGGTGGGAAGCAGTTGAAAGAACGTGCCGTGATCGCCGTCGCGTGGATTATCATCACCAGAGGAGCGCCCGTAGCCAATGCGCAGCCACGGTTTCCACGGCAGCATACTGGGTTGCCAGCCGAGTTCGAGGTTCCAGGTCCAAGCCTTGTGGTCGAGCCTGCCCCAGTCTCCTTGCTGAATCGCCCCCCAAGCCAAGGTGTCGATTGGTCCAGCGCTGGTGGGAAACACGGAAATGATATGCCCACCTTGCGTATGGACATCGATATGGCGCGTATCTGCCTGACGCGCAGGCAGTGGGCGGTTGTCGGATTTTAGTAACCCGCGATCGTCTTTGAAATAAATGTAGAAGAGCCGAGCGTCTGTATTGGTAGCAAACGAAGGACGGGTGAGATTAATCGAGGTATACATCAAATCAATCTCGTTCATGTGCTTCATTCCCTGAAGATCAAACCCGCCCTGCGTTGGATGTGCGGCCATCGCAGTGAGATTGAGCGGACCATATGTGAGGCTCGCGACTCCACCATCGAATGAACGGCCAACATGTGACCAGCCAAATGGCCCGATCAGTCGTTGCGAGAGCCGCACATTCTTGAGCCAATCAAGAGTTGGCTCTTTAGTGAGCACTTCGTTGCCTTCAGAAAACTCGAAGCGTCCACCTTTGAGGGTGAGTCCTTCAAGTCCAGCAACCTTCTTGAAGAGGACAAAGCCTTGTTTGAGAAAAATACCAGTATCATGTTGGCGGCGGTTATGGGCAAAATAAACCGCCCCAAGACCGAGATTGCCCTGCGGCGCTGGTGCGATGGCTTTATCTGGCAGCCCAAGCAGCGAGGAGTTTTGTGCTTCGACCATCACATCGAACCAATCGTCTTTCCACTGTAGCGCGCCTCGTCCAAGGAACGACGCGAAGACGTAGTCATTATCAAACGACCCTTTCGGCTCGAACCAATTCCACAACTCCGTGCGAATACGGAGACTACCACTCACAGAAAGTTTGGGTGAAATTTGTGTCAGGGGGACTTCAGCGTGACTGAAGAACGGCGGGGGGATCGTGACGAACAGCATGGCTGCTAAGGGAAGAAGACGCCAGGGACACTTCACCTTTCGTATCCTTTCTGTTCATACTTGAAGTTGGCGAGACACCAGTTTCGAGAAATGTCAGGAGCTGATCGCGCGCCGGATAATAGGCCGGGTCTTCGAGAATGCGCTCACGTTTGCGTGGGCGTGGCAGTGGTACGTCGAGAATACCGCCGATACGTGCCGCCGGGCCGTTGGTCATCATGACGATGCGATCGGCCAGCAGCAGTGCTTCATCGACATCGTGTGTCACCATCATGACCGTCTTGCGCGTGCGTTCCCACAGGTCAATAAGCTGGTCCTGCAGTTCCATGCGGGTAAACGCGTCAAGCAAACTAAACGGTTCGTCAAGCAACAACACGCGTGGTTCCACCGCAAAGGCGCGGGCAATACCGACACGTTGACGCATACCGGCTGAGAGTTCATCTGGCATGCGATCACCTTGTCCTTCGAGACCAACTTGCGTGAGATAACGATCTGCGAGCTGTTCGCGTTCTTTCTTTGTGGCGTGAACATCTTGTTGGTCGATGGCTAACAACAAGTTCTCTCGCACGGTCATCCACGGGAGTAGTGCCGCAGTTTGAAAGACGACACCACGGTCGCGTCCAGGGCCGGTTACCTCTTTGCCAGCGACGATCACGTTGCCGGAGGTTGGTTCGTTGAGGCCCATCACGATGGAGAGGACTGTCGACTTTCCACAGCCGGAGTGACCAATCACGCAGATGAATTCGCCTTCTTTGGCTTTGAGAGTGAAATCCTCAACAATCACTGCTGGGCCGGTAGGGGTGTCGTAGACTTTGCGGAGCTGCCAAATGTCGATCATTAATGTGCTCATAGGACCTGGGGATTGGGAGTTAGAGAGACTGGGAGTTAGGGGTTCGCAACTAGGGGTTGGGGGTTAGGGGGTAGGGATTGGACTTTTTCGTGGGCGACCAGGGTTTCTACGTCGTGTTTTTTTATCCCCTCCAAGGATCGAATGATTTCCCGCCGCGCGTGTTGATATTCAGGTTTGAGACTGAGTCCGCTGCGTACTCGTGGGCGGGGAAGCGTAACGGGAATGGCACGGCCCAAAGTGGCACGTGGTCCGCGAGTGAGCGAATACACACAATCTGCGAGCAAGATTGCCTCATCAATGTCATTGGTGACCATGATGACTGTAGTCTTTGCCTCGCTCCAGATGCGCGCCAGTTCATCCTGCATGGTCGCACGGGTAAGTGCATCGAGCGCGCTGAGAGGTTCATCGAGTAACAGCACACGTGGTTCCATCGCCAGTGCGCGAGCAAGCGCAACCCGCTGGCGCATACCACCTGACAGTTCCCGCGGTCGTTTACCAGCTGCGGCAGATAACTTTACTAAATCGACAAAATACTGCGCCTGTTCTATGACCTCTTTGCGCCCCAGTTGCGGCGACGCGGCGGAAACTGCCAGCGCAACATTTTCAAGCGCGGTAAGCCAGGGTAACAACGAGTAATTCTGAAACACGATCGCGCGTTCTGGCCCTGGTTCCAGTGCTGGCTTGCCATCGAAGATCACTTCACCACGGTCTGGTATGGTTAGCCCTGCGAGTAACGAGATGAGCGTGGTTTTACCTGCGCCTGAGCAGCCGACAATCGCAGTGAACTGGCCTTCAGGGATGCTCAGGTCAATGTCAGCGAGGACCGGCTCGGTGCGACCAGTAAAGCTTTTTTCAATGTGTCTCAGTTCAAGAAGATTCATACACGTTATGCCCGTTGGAAACGCATTTCCGCCATCGCCATGAGTCGATCGAGTAGGTATCCAATTAAACCAATAGTGACGATGGCGAGAATGATGTGGGAATAGACGAGGCTGTTATACTCCTGCCAGAGGAAGCCGCCGACACCGACCGCGCCAGTCAGCATCTCTGCCGCAACAATCACCAGCCAGGCGATGCCCAGACTCAGGCGATAGCCGGTGAAGAGATAAGGGATAGTAGCTGGAATAATAATCTTGGTGAGCATTTGCCACCGTGACAGGCGCAAAACGCGACCGACGTTCAAGTAGTCCGGATTGATATTGCGGACACCGACGGCGGTGTTAATCACCGTTGGCCACATAGCGCAGACAGCGATGGTGAAAAGCGCTGCCGGTTCGGATTTTTGGAACAAGATTAAGCCTAACGGTAACCACGCGAGCGGCGAAATCGGGCGGAGAATCTGGATGAGTGGATCAAATGCTTGGGTAAAATTGCGCGACAGACTTAACAGGAATCCCAGTGGGGTGCCGATCAAGATCGCGAGAAAATAGCCTTGGGCAACGCGGATCAGGCTGTAATAGGCGAGTCGCCCGATCCCTTGGTTCATTTCGCCTTCTTTGAAGAACGGTTCCAGGATGTAGCGTTTCGACTCCTCCCAACTGCGCGCTGGTGAGGGGAGATCTGGTGCGACTGTCGCACTGAGCAGCGACCATAATACTACTACACTGAGGATGCCAATGAGGGGAAATCCTATGGCTTTGAGGTGTTGAATTCTCATGAACTGTGCTCCTTTTCGTCGTCAGCCTCGGCTTTTAGCGCAAGTTTTACTTGCATACCTGAACTCCAGCTTTCGACCCTCACCCTAGCCCTCTCCCTGCCAGGGAGAGGGGAAATCCGAGACTGCGAACAGGGACGAGGATAATGACCAGAGTAAAGCCAACTGAAAACCGCTGTCGTATGAGCTCTTCAGCCTATAGCCTTCGGCCTTCAGCCTTTCTTCACGCCTCCATGACGTTGTTCACCGTGAACGCCTTAGCGTATTCGTCTGGTTTCGCAGGATCGAACGCCACTCCGTCGAGCAGTTTCTCGGCTTTGGTGTCTTCTGTCGGGGCTACGACTCCCATCTCTTTGGCGATTTCGCGATAGATGTCCGGGCGGTGTACTTTATCAACCGTCCCTTTGTAATCTGATGATCCTTTGACCATCCCCCAGCGCCGGAACTGGCTCAGCCACCACACTCCGTGTGATTTCCAGGGAAAATTCACGCCACGTTCGAAAAACCGCATGTAGTCTTTATCCTCGTATTCGCCGCTGCCATCGCCGTGGTCATACTTACCCAGCAGGCGGCCAAGGATGATTTCTTTCGGACAGTTGATGTAGGCAGGACGAGAAACGATTTCTGCTACTTCAGGGCGATTCTCTAATTTGTCGATGAACTCACTGGCCTGATGGAGCCCCTTCAATACCGCTTTCACCGTCTTGGGGTTCTTTTCGGCAAACTCAGCGGTGAACGCACACACTTTCTCCGGGTGATTGGGCCAGATGGCCTGGGTGGTGATGGCGGTGAAGCCAATGCCATCGGCGATCGCGCGCGCATTCCAGGGCTCGCCAACACAGAAGCCATCCATCTTGCCGACTTTCATGTTAGCGACCATCTGCGGTGGTGGGATGGTGATGAGTGACACATCTTTATCGGGGTTGATGCCGCCGGAACCCAACCAGTAGCGAATCCACATCGCATGCGTCCCTGGCGGAAAGGTCATGGCAAACGTGCGCGGCTCTTTGCCAGCAGCTTTCTCTTCGTCGATCATTTTCTTAAGATCACTCGGAGTGCGAACGCCTTTCTCCTTTAAGTCCTTACTTAAAGAGATACCTTGGCCATTGTAGTTGATGACCCAGGGAATGATCATCGGTTTGACTGGCGCGCCGAAGAGTCCCATAGTCGAGGCGTAGGGCATACCATACAACATGTGAGTCGCGTGGTTTTCACCAAGTTGGAGTTTGTCGCGAATCACCGCCCACGACGCTTCTTTGGAGACGGTGACATCGAGGCCATGTTGCTTGAAGAACCCTTTTTCGTAAGCCATCACGATCGAAGAACAATCAGTGAGAGCGATAATGCCTATACGAATCTGCGGTGTCTCAGGAGCATCGGAGGCAAAGACGCGACCTGCCCAGGTTGCAGGGAGGCCAGTCATCAATGTGGTCAGGCCGGATACTTGTAAGAACTGACGACGAGAAAACGGGCGCGGGGATGTTGGCTGATCTTTCCTCATGCGCAACAACAACCTCCTTCTTATGACATTTGTATGTGTGGGATGAAGCGCAGTGGACATCCACAGGTCAGCAAGACCTGTGCCGAAGACGCATGCGGACCGGAAACATAGGTAACTGCTGGGCTGATGTAGAAAAACTAAATTTTCTCAAGCAGCAGTAGCTCAGGGGAAAAGAGAGGGCTGGCTAAGGCGAAGGCAGTAGGTACAGCAAAGTGTTGCTGGAGCAGCAGGCGATGGAACGACGCCTCAGGTAGAGACGCCCCGGCGAGGCACCTCGCCGGAATCAGCATCGAACAGTTGATACCGTTTCATGCGATCACGAAGCACATTGCGGCTGACACCGAGGAGACGCGCGGCTTGCACTTGATTTTGGCGGGTGCGTTCGAGGGCTTTTGCAATCAGCAACCGTTCGGTGGCAGCAAATACGTTGCCTGCTTCTTGCTCAAAGAGGGTATCAATTGTTAGCGCAGAAGGGTCAGTGAGTTCTCCTGCATTTCGTGGTGTGCGCACTGTATCGCTGGTGAGCATGAGATCCTCCACATCAATGACACTGCCACGGACGTTGAGCACGGCTTGGGCGATGACATTTTCCAGCTCACGCACATTCCCAGGCCACGGGTAGGCGAGGAGCTGTTGGCGGGCGGCTTTGGAGAATCCCGACGGTCCTTGTGGATCGGTTTGTTGATGTTTCTTGAGAAAATACTCGGCAAGCAGGGGAATATCTTCTCCGCGTTCGCGCAGCGGCGGCAGGGCGATGCGTACGACGTTTAAGCGGTAATAGAGATCCTCACGGAAACGACCGACCTGGATGAGGTGTTCAGGCTCTTGGTTGGTGGCAGCGATGATCCGCACGTCGACGTGACGTGATTCACGCGCCCCTAAGCGATACAACTCGCGTTCCTGTAAGACGCGGAGCAATTTCGATTGCAGGAGGATCGGCATATCGCCAATCTCGTCGAGAAACAGCGTGCCTCCTTGTGCGAGCTCGAACTTGCCGGGCCGTGCTTCGACTGCGCCAGAGAACGCGCCACGCTCATAGCCGAATAGCTCGCTTTCCAACAAGGTGTCGGGAATGGCGGCGCAATTAATCGCCAGAAATGGATTCTGGAAGCGACTCGAATACGTGTGCAGTGCGCGCGCGATCAGTTCCTTGCCGGTGCCGCTTTCTCCGGTAATGAGGACGGTCACATCACGGGCCGCGCTTTTGCCGATGATCTTATAGACTTCCTGCATGGCGCGACTCTGGCCTAACATAGGGACAGTGCCAGCCATCGGCATTTCTAAGGTGGTCGCCGCGGCGGCAAGCTCTGGTTGCCGCCGCTGTAAGATCGTGGTGATGAGTTGCTTCAGATTGTCTACATCAAGCGGTTTGATGAGGTAGTCTTCTGCATCGAGGGTCGTTGAACGGATTGCGGTCTCCGCTGAGGCAAACGCTGTCATCATAATCACAGGGAGTTCTGGGTGGAGAGCTTTGATCTCTTGCAGTATATCAAGCCCGTTTTCTCCGGGCATGCGCACGTCGAGCAAGACAAGCTGAAAGTCGTCGTCGTGTACGTATTGGATCGCTTCTTTGCCGGAGAACGCGGAGGTCACTGTATACTCATTCCCCAACACCCGACGGAAAGAGTAGTGGACATTACGTTCGTCGTCGACGATAAGAATTTTTGTCATAGACACATGCTCTCAGCGATCCGCGGTCAGCAGTCAGCGAGACAACGAGATCTGCATTTGCTCTTCGTTTTTCTTTTCTACTGCATGCTGAGAGCTGCCCGCTGACGGCTTACAAGGGGAGCCTTACCACCGCTGTGGTTCCAACATCTGGTTGTGAAAAGAGCCGTAACCGACCGTTATGTCCTTCGACGATTCGTTGCGAGATCGATAATCCGAGTCCGGTACCTCCAGCTTTGGTTGTGAAAAATGGCTCGAACAAATTCTCTCGTACCTCCGGTGGAATACCTCCGCCTTCATCAGCAATCGAAGCTAACAGACTTCCACCGCTCACGTGGAGGCGGACAGTGAGGGTGCCTCCTCGTGTCATTGCTTGGAGCGCATTCAGTAAGAGGTTGAGAAAGACCTGCTTAATCTGTGCGCCATCAACCCAGACTTGTGGCAAGCCTTTTTCCCACTCTTTATGAATAGTGACTCCACGTGTGCGTGCTTCTGGGCCGATGAGGAGTAGCGTCTCTTCCATGATTTCATCAAGGCGATCGCGTTGGAAATGTGGCGGTCGCGGACGCGCGAATTCAAGGAACTGTTCAATCAGCAACGACATACGTCGCAACTCCCCTTGCACGATGCGGAGATCGTTGCAGAGAGAGTTCTCGGGCGGCAGTTCTTGGGCCATCGCATACATGAGCATGCTGACGGTATTGAGCGGGTTACGTAGTTCGTGCGCGAGGCCAGCCGACAGCTTACCGAGGGCAGCGAGTTTTTCCGACTGGCGCAAGCGTTCGCGGGCCTCCATTTCATCGGCATGAAGACGCGCGTTTTCGATCGCGATCGCTGATTGGCTCGCGAGAAGGGTGAGTAAACGAATGTCGCTTTCATCAAAATGACGAAGCTCCGGTGTATAAATATTCAGTGCTCCGATGATGTCATTTTTAGTGCGTAGCGGAACAGAGACAAGCGTGCAGAGCCCTTCTTGCCGAGCCAGTGCGGAGAGGCGAAAGCGGTCTTCTTTACGCACATCTGGGATGTACAGCGGACGACCACTTTTGATCACTTCACCAGTGAAGCTCGCTGCTACGTCACGATCTGGAAGGGCAAGATAGGCTTCGCTCGCACCGTACGTTGCTGCCGGACGGAGCACACTATTGTCTTTATCGATGAGGAGCAGTGAGGCGATACGAGCATCCATTAACCGACAGGCGTGCGCAACAACGCGTTGCAAGACTTCATCAAGTTGTAAGGTCGAGCAGATTTCGGTGCTGATGGAGAACAGAGTTTCGAGTCGATCGTGCAATGCGTTCATAACAGCACCTTGAGGTGTCAACCGACTTCATTGTCGTACGTTTTTGGAGTGACTGATCCAGGTCAGGATGAGGAGGAAGCCTGGATCGAGATGGAGGCCGTTGGAACCTATTTGTCGTGTGACTCGACGTTTGGGTCATGGTGAGCGCTGCGAAGAACCTTTCTCAGACCCTTCGCTACGCTCAGGATGGCAGTTTGCTCCCGCGAGATGGCTTACGCAGGTTTTGTTGATTCCGACAGCACGCCAATCGAACTGATCGAGGTGCTCTGGTGGGCACCGATCTCTGAAAGGACTGAGCCCCCGCCAGTGCCAAAGGCGTAGGCGCTCTCGCTATGCTGCGACAGGTCGAGTCCACCGAACTCTTCTTCGTCTGACACCCGTAGTGAACCGAAGACGAGCTTCAGAATCGAGAGAATAATGAAGGTCATGACTGGCGCAAAGATGGCCACGAACACAATCCCTTTCAATTGCACCATGACCTGCTGCATGTTGCTTTCAATCCCTGACCCTAAGGTGGTGGCGAAGATGCCGGAGGCCAATGCGCCCCATGCACCACCGAGGGCATGAACGCCGAACACATCGAGTGAGTCATCGTACCCAAACGCGGGCTTGAGGAATGTGCAAGCGGCATACGAGATAATCGCGACTCCGATGCCAATATAGATTGCTCCCATCGGGCTGACGTTTCCGCAGGCAGGGGTAATGGCCACCAGACCGGCGACAGCAGCCGTGGCGCCACCCAGGGCGGTAGGATTGCCGCGATGAAGCCACTCGATCAATGCCCAGACGACGACAGCAGCTGAAGCGGCAGTGCCGGTGTTGAGAAACGCGAGGGTCGCAAGTGGGCTGGCGCTCAGTGCACTACCAGCATTGAAACCGAACCATCCTGTCCACAGCAGGCCAGCTCCAATGAGGCACAATGGCAGGCTGTGAGGTGGCATCGGATCTTTGCCAAACCCCCGACGTTTGCCAAGCATGATGGCTGCCACGAGGGCAGAGAACCCACTCGACATATGCACGACGAGCCCACCGGCGAAGTCAATTGCGCTCGATTTGAAGATCCATCCTTCAGCTGACCATACCATATGCGCAATCGGGCAATAGACGACAAGCAACCAGATAGTGATAAACACTGTCCACGCCCCAAACTTCATCCGTTCGGCAATCGCACCGAGAATGAGGGCCGGGGTAATGATCGCAAACATCGCCTGGAACATGATGAAGACATACTCAGGAATGTTCCGCGGCGGACTCGCAAAGTTTGCCGATACCGACTCAAGCGTAACGCCACTTAAGCCAAGCTTCGAGAGGTCTCCGATCCACGCATTACCAGTACCGAACGCTAAACTATAGCCAACAAGAATCCACAGGACACCGATAACGCCAGCAGAAATGAAGCACTGCATGAGAACATTGAGGATATTTTTGGCGCGAACCAACCCTCCATAAAACAAGGCGAGACCTGGGAGGGTCATCATGAGGACTAGTGCCGACGCAGTGAGAACCCAGGCTGTGTCGCCAGTATCGATCGCTGGTGGTGCGGCTGCCGCCGCCGCCGCGGCTTCTTCTTCTGCCCATGCTGCTGTGCTGTAGACGAGCGTTGATAACACGGCTCCTGCTCGAACTATGCTGGGGCCAACCCTCAAGAACCGAGATCCTGTGAACATGCTGTTCCTCCTTCTTCCTTTGATGATGAGACGTATGCGCTGATGCTCGTGTCCTGTGTCATCGCAAAGTCCGCGCCAAGGTTCGGACTGCACGTTGCCTCAGCAGTACGGCAGGGTGCAATGAGAGTGCCCGCAGATTAATTTTGTCGCTTTGCGAGAAGATGGTGGAAAAGAATCTGCAATAAAATCGGCGTCCTTGTATCATTGGTGAGCTGCTCACAGCCATGACTCGATGAGCTTGCACCTCCGAGATGTGACACTAATGAGTGAATAGAAAGTGAGCAGCAGGGGACGGGCATGGCTGTAGATGCTCAGGAAATAGTCAGTGTCTGCTCACAGTCTAGGCAGGAGACAAGGACCGATTACGAGTTCAGAGTTTCTCTGAAAGACGATGGCTGATTGGTGTAGTCGGGCTGAACGAAGCAAAGCAGCTGTGCGTCTGATAGGGAAGAACAAGAAGAAGGTCTTTGGGGAATGAAGGGAAAGGAACACCGGGTGGGGTCTGAAGAAAGCAGAGACAGGGAACCGTCCGCGTATTGGAGATTCCCCGTCTCGTCGTGTATGCGACCGTCAAGCACTAAATCGCTTGCTCACCGCGCTCGCCAGTGCGAATACGAATAGCATCGTCAACAGGAGAAATGAAGATCTTACCGTCGCCGATACGGCCAGTGCGAGCGGCGGCGACAATCGCGTCAGTAACGGCTGCGGCTTTTTCGTCTTCCAGTAAAATCTCGATCTTGACCTTGGGCAAAAAGTCCACCACATACTCGGCGCCACGATATAACTCCGTGTGTCCTTTCTGGCGACCGAAGCCTTTAACCTCTGAGACGCTCATGCCCTGGATGCCGAGTTTGGTGAGCGACTCTTTCACTTCGTCGAGTTTGAACGGTTTAATGATCGCTTCGATCTTTTTCATACTGACTTCTCCTGCTCAGTGGTGTGGGGTTCACGCCCCACACCTTGTTATGGTGGTTGTCGTGCGCAGTCCCGCCTTCTAGTAGAACAGGTAGGCAAGCTCAGCGGCGACCGTGTCCTGGCCTCCTAAGAACCGCGTAATGGACTCGGTTCCGCGGCGGAAAATTCGTTGTGAGAACACTTTCTTGCTGGACTCGTCATGGCGATATTCTAACCGCGCCTGCAGACGCTCTGTGAGTTTCCATTTCAGCGTCGTGGTGGTTCCCCACAAATCTTGGACAGTGCCGGTGCGAACTCCGTCTTCATCAGAGAACCATTCCAGACGTTGTGAAATCGAGAAGGGTGCCCAATCTGGGTGGAAGAGCGCGCCGCCCACGCTGATATAGCCAGCAACACCTTGCCATACCGCACTACCGCCGCCGAGACCAATCTTCCCTTCGGTTCCACGGTCATAGTTCGCCGCTAGCGTGATGTGATCGTGCATATTGTAGGTGAGAACGGTATCGAAGACGCCGCGCTTTGAGCCACCGCGGTTTGGTTGCTCTGCGCCGTACGTGCCGTTGAACGTCCAGGTGAAGGCGTCAGAGGGCTTCAAGGTGAGCCCACCGAGGAACGACTTGCTCTTGTTGGAATCGATGACGTTATCCCACCCATTCACGACACCAGCGGTGAGGCTGACTGCATTATGGAACGGATACGAAAAGAGCGCGCCGGTATGGGTAAACGGAATAGCGTAGCCAAACAGGAACGAGCGCGAAATGTTGAAGTTATTGGGTGACTCGATGACTTCCTGGCCAAGCAGGGTGACGAATTTTCCGGCTTTCATGCCGAGACCTTTGCCGATCCCCGCAGTGTAGGTCATGTAGGCTTCTTGTACTTCGAAGTTGTCGGTGCCGTTGGTGAACGACCCATCCCCTCGCCAATCGGAGGCGATACCTCTGGCAGTACGGCCATAATTGAGCAGTACCTTAAATCCGATCCCACCTTCTTCCTCTTTCGCAACAGAGAGTTGGGCGAGGTCGAAGGTAAAGTTGTTCGCTTTGGTGTCGAAAATACGGAGATCGTTGTTCCGTGAATCGGGATTGTTGAAGTTGTAGTTATACGAACCGTAGATCATCCCACCAAACTTGAGACCACCGAGAAGTCCAAGCCCATCTTCCAATTTTTTTACCCGATCCTCAAAGGTTCCTGGCGCTACGGTAGTAGTGGTGGTTGTGGATGGTGTTCCTTTCAGTTGTTTCACTTCACTTTCGAGCTGTTTAATCCGCTCTTGCATTGCACGGATAGTATCTTTGAAAGATTCAGCCTCTCCTTCACCTCCACCCCAAGCCGGGCTTCCCAAGGCTATCGTCAAACTGACACTCAGAACGGCAATAAATCGCTTCATGCATAACCCCCCTCAGAAAAAATTTTCCACTTGCCCATTTTAAAGAATTCACAACCTGCAAAGCAAAGAGCAAGACACATACCAGGAGGGAGAGAAAAAAAACTGTAGACGAATCAGTGAGTTAGTTTTTAGCTGGGACGTTCCTGCCTAGAAGAACGGCAGCGGGTGGAAAGGTCTGCCTAAAGTGTGACCACGGGGTGGTTCGCTCCGTTGACACTCCGCATCCAATTTCGTAGTTTCTGCCGTATTCTTCCTGAGGTGGGAGTCCCCTGTATCTACATTTTTATTACGAGAGGAGCGTCTTATGGCGACTGCGGATTTTGAAATGAAACAGCTCTTAAAGGCCTATCGCAAAGGACTGATTTCCGACGAGCTGTTTGAGCAGCAGATGGCAGAGGTCAAGAACGGGAACGGCAACGGCCAGTGCTATATGTACAACGGTAAGGCGCATGCGACTGAACGTGAAATGATCATGCACCTTTTAGATGAAGCGCGATGCGCGGAGAACTTTGCGGCAGAATACTTCAATCGTTGGATTGAAGTCAGTGACCAGGACTGCGTAAAGGGTGGCATTCGTATGGTCCAACAACGCGAGAACTTTCACGCCCAGATCTTAGAAGCGCGGCTGCGTGAATTAGGCGGCATTCCTCAGTGCACAGTGCCCCAAGAGCGGCGCGAGAAAGAATTGCCGTTCTATGCCTCGCGTGAGAAAACGGACGTAGAGAAGTTACAGTCGATTGCCAATCGCCTGACTGATCCGGCGGCGGCCCTGCGGCCTATTACTGAGGTCATTGCCCAGATCAAAGACGATCAACAAAGCAAGGAGCTGCTCAAGTCGTTTGTTGATGATGAAATGTCCAGCATCAAATGGCTTGTCGAAGCGTGCCAGGCGATGAGCGCGACCCAGTCACAGGCATAGCGCTGAGGCGAGAGGATGCGAGTTGTTTCACACAGAAAAGCCGTGCTTCGATAAGCTCGGCACGAACGAATAATCCTCAACTAGTACCGAGCCCCTTCCGTTCGCCCTGAGCTTGTCGAAGGATGAACGGAAGGCTTTTCAACAGCTGCTCCTCTCATTGCTAGCCTCCAATCTCATAGTCTCACCTCTATGACGCTTTCACCCACCGTTCTCCGACCCCTGCTTTCATATCGTTCTCTGCTCGAACCTCACTGGGAGTGTGTTCTGACCGCGGTTGCAGCGGCTCCTGATCCGTCTCTTGCGGCGGTAAACGTCAGCCGTTTGCTTGAACATGGTATCGGGAGAGCTGAGGTCATTGGTTCACCAGAACGCTGTCGTGACCTACTCTTTCTTCTTGGCGCGAGTGAATATCTGACCGGAGTGCTCCTCCATCAAGAGGATACCTGGGAAGAGGCCTTCCTGGCGGATTATGGGTCCGGCGGCAAGTCGGTAACGAACCACCTTGCTACTTTGCGTACTCAAGTGCCTGTGGACCTTGCGAATGACGATTTTCTTCGTGAGCTACGCATCTATCGTAACCGTGAGTATTTGCGGATCGGAACACGCGATCTTTTAGGTTTCGCTACGCTCGAAGATACGGTTCAAGACCTGAGCCATCTCGCCGAAGCTGCCGTCCAGGTTGCCTATGAGTATGTGCGGAGTTGCCTCCGGGCAGAGTATGGCGAAGCGGTGATTGAAGAGCAGGGGCACCAGCGACCACTTGGGTTTGTGGTCTTTGGGATGGGGAAGTTTGGTGGTGAAGAACTCAACTTTAGCTCTGATATTGATCTCATTTATTTGTATGAACGAGATGGTGGGACAACCACTGGCGGCAGTAAAGGAAAAACTGAGCCTCGGACATTTTTCATTCAACTCGCGCAACGGCTGACACGGACCCTGGGAGACTTGGTGGCCGGAGGGCGAGTGTTTCGTGTTGACTTGCGCTTACGCCCCGATGGCATGAATGGTCCGGTGGTGAACTCTTTACCGAACACGCTGCAGTATTATGAGTCCTATGGGCAGACATGGGAACGCGTTGCCTTGTTAAAAGCGCGTCCGGTGGCTGGAGACAAAGTGCTGGGTGAACAATTTCTCCACGATGTGTCACCTTTTGTGTTTCGTCGATACCTTGATTTCTCTACCATTGAAGATATCAAAGAAATGAAGGCCCGGGTGGAGCGCGGGCTCCGCAACGAGCACGGCGCACTCAACGTGAAACTTGGACGTGGGGGCATTCGTGAGGTTGAGTTCGTTGCGCAGACGCTGCAGTTGATTCATGCGGGGAAAGATCCGCACGTGCGACACCGCAGTACCCTTTCTGCTCTTGATCGCTTAGTCGAAGGAAAGTACCTCGCGGCCGCTGATCGTGATGTCTTGCAAGAGGCGTACTGTTTTTTCCGTCACGTCGAACACAAGTTGCAAGTCGTCCAGGATCGTCAAACGCATACGCTGCCGAGTGACGAAGATGGGATTCGTGCCTTAGCCCGACGGCTCACCTTTGCGGAAAGTCAAAAAGCAAAAGAGCTGTCCAGAGTCCAGGGGCTAGAGTCCAGGGGCCAAAAACAGCCCGAGGCTGAGCCACTAGCGCTCTCTTTAAAACTGCGGAACTTTGACTCTGGACGTTCTTCGACTCTAGACGCTGAACGGCCCGACGAAGTCGCCCACTTCCGCACGGTATTAGATGCCCACACCGACGCTGTCCATCACATCTTTCACTCATTGTTTCATGCCCCGGAAAAAGAGCAGGAAACGCTCGATCCTGGAATTCCTTCACTCCTGCAAGAGTTACATCAAGAAGAGCGAGCCCTGTGGCATCTACAACAACTCGGCTTCCGTAATCTATCGGAAAGCTACGAACATCTGAAGCTTCTCCATGATGGCCCGTCGCATGCCCCGGCCTCGCCGAAACGACGTAAGCTGCTCTATGCACTTGCACCCAAACTGTTCCAGGAAGTCTCTCGCGCACCCGATCCGGATCGTGCACTTGCTGCGATGGCACATTTGGTGGCCTCCATTGGTGCGCGCTCGAGTTTCCTCTCGCTGTTACGTGAGAATGAAGCGACGTTACGAACGTTGATTGGGTTATTTGGGACCAGTGAGTATCTCACGCAGATTTTTCTTCGTCACCCGGAGTTACTCGATAATCTCGTACGAGCGGACCTGGTTCGCGTACAAAAGACGCAAGATGAAATGTTCCATGAGCTAGAGGCTCGCTTAGAAGAGGTCGATGACTACGAAGATCAACTCGACATTCTGCGACGATACCGGACGGAGGAATTCTTACGCATCGGCATTCATGATAGTAATGGCCTCGTCGATTTTACCGTAGCGAGTGCACAACTCTCCGCATTGGCAGAGACGTGTTTGTCGGGAGCGCTGACGATTGCGCAGACGGCCTTGTCACGACAGCTCAAGATGTCGGCATTGCCTGGTCGCCTCGCTATTATTGGCATGGGCAAACTTGGTGCTGGGGAGCTGAACTACAATTCTGATCTCGATTTGATCTTTCTCTATGATCCAACCGGAGAAGAACAGACGAATCAGCTCAGTGCCCAGGAATGTTTTACGCGGCTGGCGCAGCGATTGATTTCCGTGCTGCAAGTGCAAACGCGAGAAGGGTACGTGTACAAAATCGACACACGCTTACGCCCGTCAGGACGCTCCGGTTCGCTCGTGTCTTCACTCGCTGCGTTTACACGGTACCATGAGACCAGTTCTGAACTCTGGGAGCGTCAAGCGCTGATCAAAGCAAAAGTGGTTGCTGGTGATGCAACGTTGCGGCCTCAGATTGAAAGTACCCTTGAACACTTCGTGTACAGTAAAGGCACTGATAGTGCGGGAGTCGCGGAGATCGACCGTCTTCGTGGGCGGATGGAACAGGAACTCGCGCAAGAAGGTCAGGGTCGGTTCAACATCAAGACCGGGCGCGGCGGAATCGTTGATATCGAGTTCCTTGTACAAATGCTGCAATTGCGCTATGGCCCACAGTATCCAACGGTACGACAGCGGGCGACGTTGCCAGCGCTTGAAGAACTACACGCCTGTGGGGTACTCCCTGCTGAGGATTTTCAGTTGCTTACGCAGGGGTATCGGTTTTTGCGAACACTGGAAAACCGCCTCCGCATTGAACGGGATCAACCGGTCGAGGCATTGGAGAGCAGTGGTGAACAGCTCTTTTCTGTGGCTCGGCGGTTAGGATATGAAGGTGAGGACGCACCGACCCAATTGCTCGCGGAGTATCAGCGCCAACGCGAGGTGGTGCGCGCCTGTTATACCCGTTGGTTTACGCAAGAGAAAGGGAGAGAACAATGAGTGAAGAGCAGGGAGTGGCAAACCAGGAAGATTTTGCCACGTTATTTGCCCGTGAAAAGACTGGGCCAACCTTAGAGACCGGACAAGTTGTGAAGGGCCGTGTCCTACAGATTGGTGCTGATAGCGTGTTCGTCGATGTACAGGGGAAAGGGGAAGCCCTGATCAACCGTGCCGAGTTAGAGAACGATGACGGCACGCTACAGGTTGTTATCGGCGATGAGATTGAAGCAACCGTGCTCTCAACTGATGGCGAGATTCGACTATCGCGCAAATTACTCAAAGGCGCGCAAGCGCGGGTGATGTTGGAGGCTGCAGTAGAGAGTGGCCTCCCGGTTGAGGGGCGCGTGGCTGGTGTCATCAAAGGTGGCTATGAGGTCACGGTTGCCGGGCTGCGGGCGTTCTGCCCATTTTCGCAAATCGATACGCGACGGGTGGCGTCGTCAGATGCATTTCTCGGGCAAGTGCTTGAATTTCGCGTGACGCGTTATGGAGAGAACGGACGGAACATCGTACTGTCACGTCGCCAATTACTAGAGGAGCAAGCCGCTAAAGAAGCGGAGGAAACTCGCAAGCGGCTTGTTGCTGATGCCGTCGTGCAAGGAAAGGTGACGTCGCTGGCGGACTTTGGTGCGTTTGTCGACCTCGGCGGCATTCAGGGACTTGTTCCGATATCGGAACTGTCGCACTCACGGGTGGGCAAACCTGCTGATCGCTTGAGTGTTGGGCAGGAGGTGACGGTCAAGATTCTCAAGGTCGATGAGCAGAAGAAAAAAATCACTCTGAGTTTGAAAGCGCTTGAAGGAGACCCGTGGGCGAACGTGGCAGGTCAACTGCGTGAGCGACAAATTGTCACAGGCCGTATTGTCCGCGGTACGGATTTTGGTTTGTTCGTCGAGTTGTTACCTGGCGTAGATGGGTTGCTACACATGAGTGAAATTCCTCGTAGTCAACAGGGCCAACTCAAAGAGTCCGCCGCTGGTGGCGCCGAGATTGCGGTGATGGTGCTTGGGGTTGACCCAGGGAAGAAACGGATTTCGCTTGCCCTGGCACCAGAAGGAGCGACGGCAGGCGAAGAGGTGAAAGGGGCAGAAGTTGGTGCGATCATCACTGGCACGGTCGAGCGAGTCGAACCGTTTGGCGTGTTCGTACGTCTTGGGCCTGGGCAAACAGGTTTGATTCCTAATGCTGAAATGGGCACCCAACGTGGGACCGACCATCGCAAAGATTTCGGCCCAGGGACAGAAATCAAAGTCGTCGTTGTTGGTATCGAGGAAGGCGGCAAACGTATTCGCCTCTCGCGCTCGAAGGTGATGGCGCAGGAAGAACAGGCTGAAACCCAAGCCTACATCAAGGGAGCGCAGAAGGGCGGTGGGTTTGGACTCACTCTTGGTGATTTGCTGAAACAGAAGAAGAGAAGTTAAGAGAGGTTATAGAACATTCGTGCACTCTATGTTGCGTCTCCGTGCATGTGTCATTCTGAGCGCAGCGAAGAATCTCTCTGAGAGCCCCTTCGTTTCACTCAGGGTGACAGATTCAATATACCAAGCTCTTGTGATTGAATTTAGGAACAGCCTATTGCCTATTCAGACTGTCTCGTAGCCTCCGCACGCCTTCTCCCGCACCCCCCGGAGCGCGAAATACCGCGGAACCGGCAACGAGCAGCATCGCACCAGCAGTGACCACACGTGGCGCTGTTTTCACGTCGATCCCACCATCAATCTCAATTGATGCCTGAGATCCACATTCGTCAAGCATCCGTCGCAGTCGTTTGACTTTATCGATGCTTGATTCGATGAAGCTCTGCCCACCAAAGCCAGGGTTGACGCTCATGATGAGAACTTGATCCACCACAGGGAGAATTTCTTCCAATGTGGAGAGTGGAGTACCGGGATTGAGTACGACCCCTGCCTTCTTACCGAGCTGCTTGATCTGCTCGATCGTGCGATGCAGATGCGGACAGGTTTCCTGATGGACGAGAATGATGTCCGCACCGGCGTGAGCAAAGTCTGCGAGATATCGTTCAGGTTCAACGATCATTAAATGGACATCAAGCGGGAGCGTGGTACTCTTGCGTGCGGCCTCAACAACCAGTGGACCAATTGTGATATTGGGAACAAAACGTCCGTCCATCACATCGACATGAATCGCGTCGGCTCCGGCGTGTGTGACTTCTTCGATCTGTTGACCTAAGCAGCGAAAGTCTGCGGAGAGAATGGAAGGAAGGATGTGTACTGTGGGCATAGATCAAACTCGTATGAGGACATTTCTATAGAAAGAATTCGATATGTGGCATAATGTACACGAGCAGGGGCAGCTTTCCTATTTCCCCCATGGAGAGCAAGAAATTCATTCCCTCTCCCTCGAAGGGAGAGGGCCTTTCAAGGGTAGGTTTTTCGTATACTCCGCAATTCTCGCGGGTTTGCCGCTCGCATGCGTGTCGGCATTTGTCATGCCCGCGCAGGCGGGCATCCAGGGGCTACAAGCCGCACCCTGTGCTGATTCCTCCTGGATTCCCGCCTGCGTGGGAATGACGTATCGTCTCTTCTCAGCGTAAAAACCTACCTCTGAAAGAGGGAGAGGGCTAGGGTGAGGGTGAGGGTGAGCAGATTGGGGATTACGAATATCTAACGACTTCAAATGAACAAGCGTCCGACTCCGAAGTATCGTTCAGGATACAGAAGAACCTCAAGCAATCGGGTTGCACAGGCTTCACGATAACTCTGGTTCATCATCTGGTCGCTACGACTAATTGTGAGCACCGGAAGAGAAGTTGCGAGGTTCTCTTCACGGATCGTTTGTTCAAGGGAGTCGTCCCCTTCCATATTTCGATTGTCGGTAAGCAAATACATCTGGTTTGCTTGGGCAAAACGCCATATAACTCGATCCGTACTGTCATAAGGAAGATTCATCTCGACAAGGCGAACAAACCGCAGCGGTAGCAGTTCCAACCAGCCTGCTGCGGCTAAGGTTCCCGACAGCAATACCGCATGCCCTTCAACGTTAAGATCTACCAATAACGTGATCACGACTGTTCAATTTGAGTTTTCCACGCCTGCAGCTTCGCACGGAGAGCTTCTTGTTCTGGTGATCCAGGGACGATAGGGCGAAGCGCCAACTGTTCACGGGTGCGAGCTTCCCAATAGCAGCGATGAGCCTCTGCTTGTTGCAGAACCTCTTGATACTCCTGCTCGACCTCATCGTGGTGCTCCTCTAGATAAGCGAGCACTCCCTTTATTTGCTCATCACTAAGACCAAACCAATCCTGAATAAGTTTTGTCGGCCAACCGGCATGGAAATAATCGAGCAAAGCATAGACGGTGATACGCGTACCAGCGATCGAAAGCCCACGGCTGGTGCGGACTACTATGGATTGCCCATTGAATTCGGGCATTGAGTATCCTTTCTTTGGATCAATATTGTGTAACAGTGTACTACAAAGACGAAGAAGACAAGAGCAGTGTACGGTTACATTATACGAGACAATACCGTACTGCCCCATGTGTCAACCGCGGGAGCATAGATGAGCATGGCATTTCCCCGTCGCCGATATCGTGGACTACCATCCCCCACTTTTGTGGAATGAGATGAAAAATATGGAGCGTGACGTATGAACCCAAATCATGAACTCGCCGCCACGTGGACCTACCACAACAGCACCAAACACTCTCTCGAAAGTATTCGCCGCAATCGTCACTTTCTCGACTGGGACAACAAGCCGCTACCGTTCAAGATCTATTCTTCACTTGATCCTCTGCAGTTGCCAATCAACGTTCCACCGCTAGAGACACCAACGCTCTCAGCCATTCGTGGGACAACGAAAAGCGAAAGCGAACAGATTCCTGACCTCGCTACACTGACATCTCTCCTGTACCTCTCAGCAGGGATTACCAAACGCCGCACTTATCCTGGTGGTGAAGTCTACTTTCGTGCCGCTGCTAACACCGGCGCGCTGTACCATATCGATGTGTACGTTGTGTGCGGCGAGCTTCCTGACCTCGCAGCTGGTGTCTATCACTTCGGGCCGCATGACTTTTCCTTGCGCTGTTTGCGTCAGGGGGATTATCGTAGGGTTCTGGTGCAGGCCGGTGGAGACGAACAACATGTGAACCAGGCTCCGGCGACACTTATTTGTATCAGTACCTACTGGCGTAACGCGTGGAAATATCAAGCGCGGACCTATCGTCACTGTTTTTGGGATGCGGGCACTTTGCTCGCAAACTTCCTTGCTGCTGCGGCCGCACTGAAGACCCATACACAAGTTGTTACAGGCTTCGTCGATGCCGCCGTCAATCAGTTGCTCGATCTCGATACCGATCGTGAAGTTGCTCTGGCGCTGTTGCCGATTGGCTATGCTGTTTCAGCGCATGCTGGTGCAGTTGCCTCAGTTTCTCCGCTTAACCTGGCGACTGTGCCGTTGTCAGATCATGAAGTTGATTATCCTGCGATTCGGGCAATGCACGCTGCTTCTTCATTGCAGACCGATGAAGAGGTCCGTACGTGGCGGGACGGAGTACTTCAGCTCTCGGAATCGTCACCAACTGGGAAACTGTTCCCACTCACGCCGCTGGGTGATGCTGAGCTACCAGCTGCTCCACTCGAACAGGTCATTCGTCACCGCGGCTCGACTCGCAGGTTTGCACGCGAGCCGATCTCGTTTGCGCAACTGTCAACGTTGCTTGTGCGTTCGACACAAGGAATCCAAGCCGATTTCTTAACTCCGTTCGGGACGACTCTAACAGAGATCTATCTGCTTGTGAATGCAGTTGAGGGTATCCCTTCGGGAGCGTATGTCTTCCATCGTAGTCAGCACGTATTGGGGTTGTTGCGTGAAGGGAGCTTTCGTAAAGAAGCGGGCTATCTTGGCCTCGGCCAGGAACTGCCCGCTGACGCGAGTGTGAACATCTACTGTTTAGCGAATTTACCATCGATTCTCGAACGCTTCGGCAATCGCGGCTATCGTGCGGCACAGCTTGAAGGAGCGATCATTGGTGGCAAGTGTTATTTGGCAGCCTATGCCCAACAGCTCGGTGCAACTGGACTCACATTCTTTGATGACGATGTGACGGAGTTTTTCTCTCCGCATGCGACAGGAAAAAGCGTGATGTTTCTCACGGCAATTGGAAAGCCAGCAAAACAACAGCGATGAGCCGTAATGAATGTTGACCTTCTGACAACTCAGTCAGACCTGAGGACATTCGTACACTGTACGCTACAGACGCCGAGCCGCGTCATTCTGAGCGCAGTGAAGAATCTCTCTACAAGACTCTTCGTTTCACTTAGGGTGACAGTGCGAGTGTATCAATCTTTCACGGGTTGACGTTGATGGTGACACTTGACAGGGAACATTCGGGACCATAGTTTAGACGTCGTCGTCAATAACGCTTACTGGTGTGGAGATCGACCGTCTTGAATATTCTCCGTTCTTTGTGGCGTGATCGGCTTCAGCGCGATACGTTCCTCCTGCTTTGCGCACAAGTTTTCTATAAGCTGACCGGCGTTTTCATTATTATGCTGTTGTCCCGATCCTTATCACCGACTGAGATTGGCGTTTTCTTCTTCGCGACTTCATTTGCAGAATCTTGCTTGACGCTGACGGGGGTTCATATTGGGCCGCTGTTGATGCGGCGGGTAGCCGCTGATCCTGCCTCTGCTGCTATCCACTTCGGGGCGGTTTTAGGGCTTCGCTTGGTGAGCGGAGTTGTGTTTCTGGCGGTGGTAACCGGTGCGGCATTCTTTTTTGCGTACGAGGTGTGGCAGGCTGTGGTGATCGCGGCGCTCTTTACGTTGTGTGAAGCGCTCTATTGCTCGTTTGGTACGCTCTTCGTGGCGCTCAAGAAAACACTCTATAATGTGAGTATCGGCGTGTGGGTACAAGCCGTATTTCTTCTCGCGTTTCTCTTGGCTGTGCGGAAGATGCCATCGCTGCAAACCGTTTTGAACGTGAATCTGTTGCGGAACGGGATGCTGGTCGTTGCTGCTTGCGTTGTGGCTCACTTCTGGTTATTTCCTTTACGCGTGAGGTGGGATCGGGCCTTGATCGCTGAAGGATGGCCATTTGCGGTCGTGCATGTGCTTGTCGCCATACGCAATCGGAGCGATACACTACTGCTTGGTTTTCTGACTGACTACTTGCATGTTGGGCATTATCAACTCGCTTATCAATTTGTATTCTCGTCACTTTTTGTTCCAGTTGTGATTACGTCGGTCTTTTTCCCCCACATTGCCGCGGAGGGGATCAGTCCGCAAACGCGCCAGTTGCTTCTTTCACGGATAGGGACACTCGTGTTGATAGGGTGCTGGGCTGGCCTGATGAACGAAGAGGAAACACGAGAGGCAGGAAGGAGGAAAGAGCGACACCCGATTTGTTCCGCGGGAGCAAGCAAAGAAGGTCTTGTGAGCGAGCAGCGATGGAGCTAAGAGCGACATAGG
>VGTJ01000005.1 GCA_016874775.1 Deltaproteobacteria bacterium | reverse complement strand
CGGCGAGAGGCCGGGGGAAAGAAGCTCTTCAATTGTGTCCATTCGGTCATGGTCAGGTCCGTTGGATAAACTCGCGGCAGTGTATTCATCCCTCAAGCTTACCAATCCCTTTTTCAAAACACTCTCTCAGGGATCTGTCAGAGTTGTCAAAAAGTTGCGTCGAGTTGCGAAATCGTTTATCGTATTTGCATATACCTTGCGACTTGGCTACGAAAGGCATTTGCGCAAATGCTTCTACGAAGGATGAAGCGTACCGTGGAGGATCCTTCCGCTCACATGCGCCAAGGAAGAAAAGTGTGTAGGGGTGGGTCAGAAACAAAATCCGAGAAAGCGACCTCACAAAGTTAATAGGATAGTCTTCAGGTTCCTAAATGCCCAAGACTGTCATGGCCATTCTTGGGAATACGCACCCTGTGGTTTTAGCCTGGGTGGGTACGCCTGCGGACGGCGGGGGCAGCATGACGAAATCTATAGAGGTCAAGAGACAATGTCTTTATGGGGAAAAACTATGCGCGCATTAGCGCTTTTACTATTGGTCCTATGCTCCTGTCTTTTGCCTGGCTGTTTTGGCCCCTTGGCGCTTCATAAAGCGGTGTTGAGCTATGATGAAACGATCAGTCAACTGGATCGAGAGATCATCTTAACCAATATCGCTCGTGTGCATCTAAATCGACCGACGCACTTTACTGGGACGTCAAGTATCGTGGCGGCTTTTAATTATGGCGCTACGGCAAGCTTTGGAGGGAACATCTTCGAAACCACATTCAGAAAAGCCTTCCCTGCAAGTAATACTTATACTTTTGGAGTGGGAGCCACGGTCGCGGAACTCCCAACGCTCAGTATCGTGCCCATTCAGGGAGAGGAGTTTACTCGAAGAATCTTGACGCCTATGGATGTCAGCAAATTTACTTTTCTCGTGTTCCAACGCCTGCCCATGGACATGGTTCTTCATATGATGGTTGACGGAATTGAGGTTCAGGATCGTAGCACCGGAAAACCCCAAAGATTTATCTTAAACTCTCCCGCCGACCCCCAAGACTATGAGGAGTTTCGTCGCATAGCGGCGCACCTGGCCGGCTTGTATAATCCGGCGGAGCCTAATCTGTTTATCGAGACTCTTTCCTACAACGAGACATTTCAGCGACCAGCGGCTACGCCGTTCTCGGTGATGGAAATGGCAGCCGCAGCAGAAAAAGGCTATCAGCAGCGACACCTGGGTGACAAGGATGAATTTACTTTCGCGAAAACTGGTCGAGCGCTGCTCTCTAATTATCAAGCCCGGGCGCTTGCGAATGAGGAGCGTAAAACTTTAAATGCGCTTGCCGAGGCCAATGCAATCAATTATCTCCTGATTGATGTTCGCCCTAATCATCCTGGTGGAGAGCTCCCGATCTTTGGGGCGATCAAATTCCGCAGTTTTCAAGCAATCCTCCATTCTATTGCCGCTATGATGAGTCAGAATCCAGACAATCAGGTCGGAAAAGATCCGCAGACGGGCGGTGCCTTACAAAATCCCGCACGAACGCTCGCGGTTAACGTCACCAATTCTCGCCCCTCGGATGCAGCGCTCAGCATTACCTATGAAGGGAAATACTACTCTATTCCCAATAACCCCTGGGATACGCTCGCCTTCATCTTGCTCTCCGGCCTGTACCAAATGACAGTGACTGATATCTCCAATAATGACATACCCATTACGGTTCCTGCCCGGTAAGTCAAAAGGCACGACGCGTGAAGATTCAGCAAAGAGAAAACTCAACGTGAAAGACTGTGACTTGACATAAACAAATAGTGAATGGTACAATTTTCTACAATCTTATAGATGCAACTGTACTCCGGTCTTCACAGAAGGGGGCTACCTGTGGAGTTACCGTCCCGGCCAGGTATTCCTAATCCATCCAACCAGACGATCTTGCGACCTGTTCGTCGTCGTGAGCAGGAAGGGGAAATGGGTCAACTTGCTCATGAAAGTGCCCAGACTAACAAGGTTAAGGAAGGGAGACCATAACGACTATGGAAGAGAAAGAAAGTGCAGCCCGGCGCATGGTCACGAAGTATATGTGGTTGTCCATGGGAGCAGGACTGGTTCCCGTGCCGGTGTGGGATCTTGTCCTGCTCACCGGGATACAGCTGAAAATGGCCAAAGATCTCGCCGATCACTATGCTATTCCATTTGCGAAGAACCGAGTGAAATTAATTGTTAGTACATTGATAGGTTCTGTTGCGCCCGGCGCGTTCGCTTACGGGCCCATAGGATCGTTGTTGAAGGTTATCCCTGGTGTGGGACAGTTCGCTGGCATGGTAGGGCTGCCGATTTTTGCTGGCGCTTCGACCTACGCCGTAGGGAAAGTGTTTATCCAGCATTTTGAGTCAGGCGGCACGCTGCTTGATTTCGAACCTGCGAAAATGCGCGCACATTTCAAGCAAGAGTTTGAGGCGGGAAAAACGCTGGCCGCGCAGATGAAAAACAGAAGTCCCGAAAAGCCAGAGGCTGAAGCAAACGCCGCGAAAGCGTGAGTTGCTGGTATGCCCGTTCTTCCAATTGCAGTGGCAACATAGAGGGGATGTGCTATGAAATCTCTTGCCTCGTTCGATGCGTAAGTGACGGGATGTTACGACGACTGATGGAAGAGTCGAGAGGGGAAGTTCGCCGACGCTTTCCATCGGGCGTATCAACCTCTGTGGTGGAAGCTGTAGAACATGCTCTGCGCCGCCGATAAGTATCCGCTATGGTGCTGATTCGTTTTCTCTTGAAAGAATCGAACGCCTCTCTTTACAGTTTGGGAGGCATGGCGGTCCTTTCGGGAATAATGAGTGTTGTACTGCTTGCGATTATTAATGTCGCTGCTGCCAGCGTGGAGGATCAGCAAAGTACCACTCGGTTTCTGTTCCTCTTCGCTATTGCACTCGCAATGTATATATTAGCGGAGAAATCACTGTTGGTGTCCTCTACAACCTTAGTGGAAACCATTCTCAAGGATCTTCGCGAGCGGCTCACCAATAAAATTCGCTATGCTGAGCTGCTGCCATTGGAAGGTATTGGCAGAGCGCGAATCTATGCCAGCGTCAACACGGAAATTCAAGCAATCTCTCAGACAACGCAACCAATGATTCATGCGTGTCAGGCTGCGTGTCTCGTGTTGTTTAGTCTTGTGTATCTTGGCTACATATCACTGATTGCGTTGCTGTTGATGCTGGTGTTAACCGCGGTTGGTTTGTCGATTCACTTTCACAGAATGCGAGAGATGTCGGATTCCCTGAAGGAAGCGTTCGTCCGAGATAATCGTTTCTTTGAAGCGCTCACACATATCCTCGATGGGTTCAAGGAAGTGAAAATGCATGAGTCGCGCAGTCGCGACCTCGCTCTTCACGTGCAAGACGCCTCTGCCGCAGTCGCAGATCTCAAGATTTCCATAGGTACCCGCTTTGCGAATGACTTTGCTATATCGCAAACGATCTTTTACCTGGTCGTGGGAGGAATTGTGTTCCTCGTGCCACAGCTCAGTGCCACGTACTCGAGCGTGGTTATGAAAGCCACCGCCACGATACTATTTATCATTGGTCCGTTGACCAATTTGATCGGCACCCTCCCGCTGTTTGGGCAGGCGGGCGTGGCGATTGAACGCATTTACGAATTAGAGAGACAACTTGACTCGTATGTCGATGCACGAGCAGGCCAGAATGGGGAGTCTCCAGCTGTGAGTTTGGTAAAAGCGTTTGAGTGCATCGACTTCTCGGGGGTGACGTTTCAATATACGGATCGGCAGGGATTTCCATTATTTACCGTAGGTCCGTTGGATCTTCACATTCAGTCCGGTGAAACGGTTTTTATTGTTGGCGGTAACGGCAGCGGAAAGTCCACCTTCTTAAAACTTCTGACCACCCTGTACTATCCGCCTGCCGGACAGATCCAACTCGACGGGGCTCCACTGACTACGGACACCTATGCCCGGTATCGCAACCTCTTTTCGATTATCTTTTCCGATTTTCATCTTTTTGATCGACTCTATGGTTTACCGGATGTGGACCCGACGCGCGTGGAGCACCTCCTCCAGTTCCTGGAGATTCAGGACAAGACGAGCTTCGTTGATGGTCGATTCGTCAATCAGGAACTATCCAGCGGCCAGCGGAAACGACTGGCGTTGCTGGTGACGCTCCTTGAAGATCGGCCTATTCAAGTATTCGACGAATGGGCTGCCGATCAAGATCCGATCTTTCGTCGCTATTTTTATGAGCACATTTTGTTGGATATGAAGCGGCAAGGTAAAACGATTATCGTGGCCACTCATGATGATCGCTATTTTCATGTCGCGGATCGCGTTTTGAAAATGGAAAGTGGGAAATTCGTCACCATGTAGCGGTCAAACTGAGCAACGAATCAAAGGAAAAGAGATAGGTTTACATGTTCGCAAAGCTGAGACAGTGGGGGCGCAGACCGTGGATCTGGATACGTGATTGGCTGACGTATCACTCCTTTGGCCTGACGTTTGCCGTACTAATACTGGCATTTTTCCTCGTCTATTTTGCTCCTCGTATTTTTATCTCGATTCATTCAGGCCAGGCAGGTGTACGCTGGAAGCGATTTTCTGGCACCATGACTGCTGCGAGCGATGTGTATTTCGAAGGCCTTCACGTCATTCTCCCGGTCGACATCATGTATATTTATAATCTGCGGTATCAAATTCTGACCCGGCGCGTCAGCGCCCTCACCCGCGGTGGTCTAGAGATCCAGGCGGATATGGGGTTGATGTACCGCGTGCGCAAGGATCATGTTGGCGCGTTGCACCAACAAGTTGGTCCGAAATATATCGAGACACTCATTGTGCCAACGCTCGATGCTGCGGCGCGAAATATTCTCAGTGCCCTCGACGCAGAAACAATGTATGCTCAGCATTCGCTCAATGTAGGAGAGACCGATCTCTTTGAGCGCAGTTTGTTCGAGCGTGCCAAAGACGACATTGGTCGACACTATATCGAAGTCGCAGATCTGAGCATCATGCGGCTCATACTCCCCGAACGGGTGCAGCAGGTTGTCCAACAGAAGCACCAAGAGGAACAAATGGTGCTCCTCTATGACTTTCGCATCGAGCGTGAACGAAAAGAAGTGGAAAGAAAACGCATTGAAGCACAAGGCATTAAAGCGTTCCAAGACATTCTCGGAGCAAGACTTTCCGAGAACTACCTGAAGTTCAAAGGGATTGAGGCAACTCTGGAGTTGGCCAAGTCAGCAAACAGTAAAGTGGTTGTCATGGGCAATGGCTCCGGGCTGCCATTGATTCTCAGTACTCCTGCTGGGGACACTGGCAACGCTGGAGGCGTGGTCGTTCCTCCACTCGCTGAAGCGACGGTGCAGGAATTACAGAAGAGAGATCCGAGCATCCTGAAAAATTTTGAATATCAAGTGGATGAAAGTCGCGGTTTGGGGTCTGTACCACGAACGCAGTAGTTCACAACGGAGAGCCAACCAATGCTGGACATGAGCCGATTTCATGGGCGTTTGAACGATCTCGATTCTCACATCCAACCTTGTCCACGAACGTATGAGATCGCGGCTGGAGAGGTGGGTAAGCACTTTACCAACATGCTCCATCAGATGATGGAGACCATGACCGAAGCAGAAGCAAAAAAAGTCAGTGAACTCACTGCTGGAGAGTCTTCAGTCTTTACCGACGAAACGGTATGGCAGTTGAAGGGCTGCATCGCTCCAGGTGCGTTTAGTCCCGACGGCCGCTTGAAAACCCTTGACCACATGGGGGTCGAGCGTGCTTTGATCTTCGCCGACCCAGGGATTCAGGCGGCGACGTTTGCCAACGATGAGCTCGGACTCAGAACGATGCGTCACTGGAATGACTTTGTGGTCGGTTTTGGCAAACACAATCCAAAGCGCCTCCGTGCAGCCGCGTTGCTGAATACCCATGACATAGACATCGCCACAGCCGAGGCAGAGCGGGTGCTCAAAGCCGGTGGCCGTGCTTTTGTCATGGCCAGCGCAGTTCCCCCGGGCAATATGTCCCCGGCGCATAAAAAGATGGATAGGTTGTGGAGTTTGCTCCAGGAAGCGAACGCCGCTGCCCTCCTGCACGCCGGAGGAGAAAGGGGTTTCCTGGGGAGTGAGTCCTGGGCGATAGGCGTCGATCATCTCAATTTTCAACCGATGGACATGACCTCAGAAAGCGAGCAGGTCAACACGTACATCTTCTCCTCTTTTCACTATGCTCCGCAGAATTTTCTTTCCACTGTTATTCTGGGTGGAGTCTTTGAGCGTTTTCCTCGACTTCGCTTCGGGGTTATCGAGTTGGGAGCTATCTGGTTAGCTCCAATGGCCGAACGCCTCGATCAAACCGCAGCCATTTACAAGGGTCGTCTGGCTCCAGTGCTCTCCCTGAAGCCTTCTGACTATGTCCGCCGTAACGTCCGTGTCACGCCCTATCGCTTTGAACCGGTTGCCGACTACATTGATCGGTACGGATTCGAAGAATGCTACTGCTATTCCAGCGACTTTCCTCACCCCGAGGGAGGGACTAGGCCTCTCCAAGAATTTGTTGAACATATTAGTCGGCTTGGGGAAACGGCTGCAGAGAAATTTTTTGTAACCAATGCTGAGTGGTTACTGCCCGCGCAGCATTAGCTCTTGGCACTTTTTGTTTGCGAACGTCAACGCCGTCCCCCCTCCGCTCGCTCCTCTTCTTGCGTCGGCGGTTTTACAACACGTGACGAAAGTACACCTGTCTGAAGGATATGAAGATGCGTGAGTCGGTCAATACCAACAAGCCCGTCCAAGTACAGATGGAGAGAACGACAACAGTAGAGGCCCTGCCAGTCACCGGTGACGGTGTTGACCTGGAGGCCATTACCACCGCGCTGCTCAGTGACTCATCAGTCAAGGAATGCGTAGTCGTCAAGCGAGAGGTACAACCAGGCACGTGGGACCTGGTGGCCTACGTTATCGTGACTGAGCAGAACTTCGACCAGATTGAGCCTCGGCTTCGCGAGCGCGCTGGAGAACTCATCTCGGCGGTTGTGCCAGTTGCGTACCTGCCGGTGACTGAGGACGGAGCGATCGATGCAGCGGCGCTAGCGCGCGTTCCCGTTTGGTCAGCGGACCTGGCATCGGCATGGGAAGCACAGGTTGCTGCTCTCCCAGAGATCGACCGAGTAGTTAGTGTCTCAGGCTACTGGGCGGATACGCCGCGACATGTTCACATTGCCAAGCTGTTGCGTGAGTCGTCCCCTCCTGCACCAGTCCCGCAGCGCGCAGAAGCAGCGTTCGCGGTGACTCCTGTGATAACACAGAGTGCAGGCGATGTTCCTGCCGCCCTCTGCCACGGGCAATCCATACCGCAACATGCGGATGCGCCCCAGGTCCTTCCTGCCGTGCTGTGCGCAGCGCCGGAAAGCGCCTGTATCATTTACATTGACCGCGAGGGTTCCGAGCGGGTCACGAGCTACGGCGCGTTGCTCCAGGAAGCGCGGCGCGTTCTTGGCGGGCTGCGCCAGCATGGCCTCAAGCCTGGCGACAAAGTTATCTTTCAGCTCGACTGCAACGACGACATCCTGCCTGCGTTCTGGGGCTGTTTGCTTGGGGGATTCGAGCCCGTCATTGTCCCAATGCCACTCACCTACGACGGCGAGAGCCGAGCACTTGACCATCTCAATCACATTTGGACCCTGTTCGACCGCCCCCTACTCCTTACCGTTCGGGACCGAGTCGAAGATATCCGCAAGGCGCTGCCACCTCCCCTACGGGCTCACGCCCGCCTCGCTGCACTTGAGGAACTGCGCGACAACCCGCCGGATATGAACATCCACAGCGCCGTGCCCGATGATATTGCTTTTTACACCCTGTCTTCGGGCAGCACCGGGCTACCAAAGGCAGTCATGCTCACGCACCGCAGCATCCTGGCGCGCGCGCGTGGGACCAATCTGTTGTGTCAGCAGTCTGCCGAAGCGGTGATCTTCAATTGGCTGCCGTTCGACCACATTGGCAGCATCTCCGACTGGCATCTGCGCTGTATCGTACTCGGTTGCACGCTGATCTATGCGCCAAAAGAATATGTGTTGGGGAGCCCGCTGCGCTGGCTGGATCTCATCCATCGTCACCGCATCACGCATAGTTGGGCGCCGAATTTTGCCTATTCGCTGGTCAGCGCTGCCCTCAAGGGTGAGCGGCAACGCGAGTGGGATCTGTCCTGCGTCAAAATGCTCCTCACTGCTGGTGAATCAATCACGCGGACCACGACCAGCGAATTTCTCGACAGTCTCGCGCCGTATGGCCTGCAACTCTCGGTGCTGCAGACCGCTTTTGGCATGGCCGAGGTTGGCTCTGGGGTGACGTATCATCAACCGGCTGCTGGGAAGTCTTTGACCTTTCATTATATTGACCGCAACACCCTCGGTGGCGCGCTCCAACCCGCCGATCCCGAGGCAAGCACGTGCGTCGCCTTTGCCAGCTTGGGGCCGGTCATCCCAGGGGTCTCCATGCGCATTGTTGACGAGGAGCAACGCGTCGTTCCCGAGGGGACGACTGGACGCCTGCAGCTCAAAGGCGACGCCCTATCGTCCGGCTACTACAACAACCCCGAGGCGAACAAAGTGTTCCTGGCTAACGGATGGTTCGACACAGGGGACGTGGGCTTTATTTCCGGTGGCGAGTTGATGCTCACCGGACGAGCGGATGCTGGCATCATTATCAACGGCGCGAACTTCTACAATAACGAGATTGAAGCGGTGGTTGAGCAAGTCGACGGTGTCGCTGCATCGTTTACCGTGGCCTGCGCAGTACGGCCGCCAGACAGTGACGCGCAGAAGTTGGCCGTGTTCTTCCATACGCCGTATGGGGACGACGGGTTCCTGCGCAAGCTTCTACGCGCCATTCAGTTGCGATTGACAAAGCAGCTTGGCATCAAAGCGGATTTCTTGATCCCGCTTGACCGCGATGCCATCCCCAAGACGGCGATCGGCAAACTCCAGCGCAAAAAACTCGTCGAGCAGTTCTATCAGGGTGTGTTTCAGGACATTCTTGAGCGCCTCGATCTGTTCGCGGCGAATGAGCACACTCTTCCTGAGTGGTTCTACAAGCAGGTATGGCACCGCAAGGACCTGGTGGGAGCACCGCAGAAGCAGCAAGGAGCCTGTCTAGTCTTGCTTGATCGTCTTGGCCTTGGACAGCAGATGGTTGCGGAACTCACCGCCCGCGGCGTTACGTGCGTGGTCGTTGAGGCTAGCGAGACCTTTGCCCAGCGCGGCGCAACTCACTTTTCCATCCGACCCGAGGACCCACGGCACTATCACATCGTGTTAGAGACACTGAGAGACTCAGGGGTCCAGATAGGCTCCGTTGTCCACCTCTTCAGCTATGACGCCGATCTGCAAATGAGCGAAAGTCGGGAGGGAATTGAGCGCACACAGCAGCAGGGCTTCTACAGCATGCTCTTCTTGGTGCAGGCTCTCGCCGCCCTCGCGTCCCATACGCCCGTGCGATTGCTAGCGGTTTCCAGTAATGCTCAAGCCATCCTGGCTCACGAGGCGAGCGCCTACGCCAAGGCGACACTTCCGGGCCTCCTTCACACCGTGAGTGAGGAACTCTCATGGTTACGTTGCCTGCACATTGACTGTCCTGCAGAAGCGTATGACACCTACGCGCCGGCCATTACCCGGGAGGTCCTGGGAGCGCTAGCCGATCGCGAAGTTGCCTATCGAGGAAACCAACGTTGGGTGTCGGGTCTGCAACAAGTCCCCGTCGCTACGTCAACAAACCAACAGAGCCGCGATCTCCCCTTCCAACGGCATGGTGTTTATCTCGTGAACAATGGCCTAGAAGGAATCGGACCGCATGTCGCAGAGTTTCTACTCACACGGTTCAAGGCTCGCCTCGTCCTCTTAGGAAAAGAGCCGTTGCCGACGGACGAGCATGCTGACCAGGGCACAACCGACGAGCGGCAGGCGATATATCACCGCCTGCGACAACTGTCGGGCAACTGTGTCTATGCTGCGGTCGACATCCAAGATGCAGAGGCGCTACAGCGCGCGCTTGACGGCCCTCTGGCTCAGTGGGGAGCCACGCTGGACGGGGCCATTCACCTCGCGGCAAGTCCATCCCAACGGTCGCTGCTCGAGGAGAGTAAGGACACTCTCGCCACCACGTTCGTTCCAGAAGTGGCAGGTGTGTGGTCGCTTGTCGAGCTTCTGCGGAAGCAGCGGGGCAGCGTATTCATTACCGTGTCCTCAGCCGCCCACGTACTCGACGCCGGTGGACGGTGCGCGGTGGCGGCTAGCTCTGCGTTCCAAGATCGACTCATCTCACATCTTGAGAAACGCGGTAATCTACACGTCTACGGGTTGAGCGTGGCCGCGTTGGACGACCTCGTTAATGCTCCCGCACATACGCACGACTCTGCCCATGCGCAGCTTCCTGTTGCAGTACGTCGCATTGTCAATTCCATTATCGTTGGCCTGCAACTCGGTGAAGCGCGGTTGGTGGTTGGTCTCGATGGCGACAGCCCACTCCTCCGGGCTCGGATGTTCGCTGGTCCGCTGGAGCTACGGAAGACCTCGCTCTTCTTTACCGCTCATCGATCAGTCTCCCGCGAGCAGTTGGGTGCACTCCCGCTGGTCGATCGCTACGGTGCAGTTGCTCACTATGAGTACGTGCAGATGCGCGAACCTGAGAGCGCGGGCAGTGAGCAGATCGAGCTGTGGCCATCAGTAGCGGAGTACTATGTCTACGACGATCTTATCTACTATGCCTTGGCCAATGACGAACGCCGCAATCGTAAATATCGCGTCGCGCTGGAAAAAACCGTGCGGGATAAAGTCGTGCTCGACATCGGCACTGGCAAGGAGGCGATTTTAGCCAGGCTCGCTGTTGAGACCGGAGCGCGCAAGGTCTACGCCATAGAAATGGGCGACGAGGCGTTCGCCCAAGCCTCAAGCTATATTCAACAATTGGGTCTTGATGATCGCATAACCATGCTCCACGGCAACTCGGCTGCAGTCGAACTGCCCGAGTTGGTTGATGTGTGTGTCTCAGAAATCGTCGGACCGATTGGCGGTTGCGAAGGTGCCGCTGTGGTGATTAACGACGCCCAGCGCTTCCTGCGCCCCGGCGGAGTTATGATTCCGAGTCGCAGTGTCACACGCATCGCCGCGGTCAGTTTGCCCGATGCTTTGTTGTCCCACCCGGGCTTCTATCGGGTGCCGGGAACGTACACCGAAAAGATCTTTGCCCAGATCGGCTATCCCTTCGATCTCAGGGTCTGTATCAAGAAGTTCCCGCACACCCATCTGCTCTCTAACTCGGCAGTCTTCGAGGATTTGGACTTCAGTCAGACGATTCCGCTTGCGCAACAGCACGAGATTGAGTTGGTCATTGATCAGGCGTCGCGATTTGACGGGTTCCTCGTGTGGTTGAACCTGCAGACCATCGACTGCGAAGTCATCGACATCATTGAACATGAGTACAGTTGGCTGCCAGTGTATATGCCCGTGTTCTGTCCTGGCATCGACGTCACTCCGGGTGACCGCATCACGGCGAAGATTACGCGGACGGTGTGCGACAATGGGCTCAATCCCGACTTTGTCATCAACGGCACCCTCGTCCGCACCAACGGTGAGCGCCGCGACTTTACTCATGGTTCGTACCACCATCAGCAGCGTTACAAACAGCACCCCTTTTACGAGCGCCTGTTTAGCGAGGACGAGTTCGGACGTCATCCCGGCTGTCGTCCTGATAGTGCGCTACAGCATCTGCCTGAGATGCCGCTCACCGCAGCCGGCCAGATCGATGTGCATCGGTTGCAGAGACTTGCACAGGGGCAGGAGCCGGAAGCGGCAGCGCGCCAGGTGCCGGTGTCTGAGATGGAGCTGCAGATCGCTAAGGTATGGCAGGACATTCTGGAGGTGCCCGAGGTTGGGGTCCATGACAACTTTTTTGAACTCGGCGGCCATTCGCTGCTTCTGGTCCAGGCCCACACTCGGCTCACGCAGATGTTTGGCTCGCAACTCACGTTGGTCGATCTCTTCAAATGTCCGACCATCCACTCACTCGTCCAACTGCTGAGCAATGGCGGCTCTCAAGACACAGCACCACAACGCGGGATGGAACGCGCGCAAGCGCGCAACCGCTTCCGCGTCTCCGAGGACAAAGGCATGATCGCGGTGGTTGGCATGGCTTGTCGCTTTCCCGGAGCCGACACCCTGGATGACTTCTGGCGTAATCTCGCTACAGGAGTCGAGTCGATTACGTTCTTTAGCGAGGATGAACTCCTCGGCTCAGGAATTGATCCGGCCGTCGCCCGCCATCCGAACTATGTGCCGGCGAGTCCCCTCTTGTCGGATGTCGAAAGCTTTGACGCTGGTTTTTTTGGCTATACCGCCCGCGAAGCCACATTGATGGACCCACAGCACCGACTGTTACTTGAGTGCGCCTGGGAAACGCTCGAAACTGCAGGCTACAACCCGCTTACCTATCCAGGAGCAATTGGTGTGTACGCCGGGGCGAGCATGAACACCTACCTACTCAACAATGTCTACCCCAACCGCGACACCCTGGATACACACGATAGCCTGCGGGTAACGACCCTGGACTCGATGGGCGGCTTCCAACTCATGGTCGCCAATGACAAGGACTACCTGACAACGCGACTCTCCTACAAACTCAATCTGCGCGGTCCGAGCATCAATGTGCAAACTGCTTGTTCCACCGGCTTGGTCGCGATCCACCTTGCCTGCCAGTCGCTCCTCAGTGGCGAAGGCGATATGTTCCTCGCGGCTGGATCGTCTGTGCAAGTGCCGCATCGCGCAGGCCATCTGTTTCAGGACGGCATGATTGTTTCTCCCGACGGCCACTGTCGCGCCTTTGACGCACAGGCCAAAGGAACGATCTTCGGCAGTGGTGTTGGCGTGGTGTTACTCAAAAGATTAGAAGATGCGGTGCGCGACCGCGACCACATCTTTGCGGTCATCAAAGGTTCTGCCGTCAACAATGATGGTGGGATGAAGGTCGGGTATATGGCGCCCAGCGCCGAGGGGCAGGCGACTGTTGTCGCCGAGGCGATGGCAATCGCTGATGTCGCCCCCGATACCATAGGCTTTGTTGAGGCTCACGGTACTGGCACTGAGATGGGCGACCCGATCGAAGTGAATGCTCTGGCCCAGGCGTTTCGCGCGCACACCACGGAAAGCGGATTTTGCGCCCTTGGCTCAGTCAAAACCAATGTCGGCCATCTGCAGATCGCGTCAGGAATGGTCGGTTTCATTAAGACTGTCCTTGCGCTCCAACACCAGATGATCCCGCCAACCCTCCACTTTCAAAAACCCAATCCTGGCATCGACTTCGAGAACAGTCCATTTTACGTTGCCACGACGCCCACGCCATGGAAAGCGACAAGTTCCCCGCGGCGTGCTGGGGTGAACTCGTTGGGTATTGGTGGCACCAACAGCCACGTCATTCTTGAGGAAGCGCCACCCATGGCGGCGGTGGAAAATACGGTAGAACGTCCGCAGCACATCCTGGTGCTGTCCGCACGTACGGAGACGGCCTTGTCGGAGTTGGCCAGCCGCTACGTTCGGTTTCTCACGGATCACCCCGAAACCTCACTGGCGGATATCTGTTTCACCGCCAATACCGGTCGCAAGCTCTTTGAGCACCGTTTGGCAGTGGTTGCCGAGTCCGTTGCACAACTGCGCGACGACCTCAGCCGACTAGCCAGCGGCGAGAGCCGCGCGATACGAGGCCAGGCAACCACCCAAGCGCACGATCGGATCGCGTTTCTCTTTACCGGCCAGGGATCACAGTGTGTGGGAATGGGACGCCAACTCTATGAGACCCAGCCCATCTTTCGCCAACACCTCGACCACTGTGCGGAAATCTTGCGGCCCATGCTCGACGTGCAGTTACTCGACGTCTTGTATCCGGCGGACCCCAGTACCTCACCCCTCAACGAAACTGCCTACACCCAACCCGCACTCTTCGCGCTGGAATATGCGCTGGCCCAACTATGGAAGTCGTGGGGCATTACCCCCTCCATCGTTATGGGACACAGTCTCGGTGAATATGTTGCCGCCTGTATTGCTGGAGTATTCAGCCTGGAGAACGGACTCACGTTGGTGACGCACCGAGCTCGCCTGATGCAGGCATTGCCGCACGACGGCGAGATGCTCGTTGTGTTTGCAAGTAAAGCCCAGGTTCAGCCATGTCTCGCTCCTTTTAGCAGTCAGGTTGCCATTGCCGCCGAGAACGGTCCTGACCATACTGTGATTTCCGGTCGCACCGAGGCAGTGGCAAGCATTCGCAGTCGATTGCATGAGGCCGGGGTTACAACACAGAAAGTGAATACTTCGCATGCCTTCCACTCGCCGCTAATGGCGCCCATGCTCAATGACTTCGCTCGCGTTGCTGCACAGATCGCATATGCGGCGCCACAGATCGAGATCGTGTCCAACCTCACTGGTGAGGTCATAGCCGACGAGATTGCCTCCCCTGAGTACTGGTGTCGCCATATCCGGCAGCCTGTCCAATTCCGGTCTGGTATGGAGACTCTTGCTCAACGGGGATACCAAACGTTTATCGAGATTGGACCAAAGCCCACGTTACTCGGCATGGGGGCGCGCTGTGTAGAGTCGGATACGGCTGTCTGGCTTCCGAGTCTGCGTCAGGGACAGTCGGATTGGCAGCAACTTTTGTTTAGCTTGGGCCGCTTGGCCGTGTGCGCCCCGGTAGACTGGACAGGTTTCGACAGTGATTATCAGCGCCGTCGGGTCCCACTACCGACCTATCCATTCGAGCGCCAGCGCTACTGGCTTGATCGACCGGCCAGCGCAGACCGTGAAGTACATATCTCTTCCCAGAGCCACATCAGCACAAACTCACTCCTGGGTACGAAGCTGCATCTGCCAACACTGAAGATCACGATTTACGAAAATCACTTCAGTACACAGGCTTTACCTTTCTTGCAAGATCACCGTGTGTTCGGTAAAACGCTCGTGTCTGGCACCAGCTATATTGCAATGCTCCTGGCGGCCATCTCACAAACCCGCGGTCACGGCGCGTATGCGGTGAAAGATATCTACTTCCTGCAACCGCTCATTATTCCTGAAGGGCAGTCACGGACTGTGCAAGTGATACTCACGCCAGCAGGAGAAACCACGACCTTGCAACTCGTGAGCTTTGCCGAGGCAACATATGAAGCCGAGCCCAGCGTGTCCACCCACGTCGAAGCTGTCGTCCATTGGGGACATCAAGTCACTCGCGCCAATGTCGAGGCGCAGCAGGTCGTCTGGCAACGCTGTCAGCAAGATGTCTCGGTTGACACGTTCTTCGCTACCCAGGCCGCTCGTCATATCGACCTAGGCCCGAGTTATCGCTGGTTCGAGGGCCTGCGACGGGGAGAGCGAGAGGCGGTCTGCAGGCTCCGCGTTCCCGAATCATTGGGAGGGCTCGATGCGAAGCTGCTCCATCCAGGTTTTCTCGATGCTTGCTTGAGCTTAGCACTGGTCACTGCGGATCTGGCAGAGGGTGAGACCTGGCTCCCCTTCCGCATTGAGGAAGTGCGCGTGCACCAAGAGCCGGATCCTACGCAATCGTGGGCGCACGTCACTTTGCGTGATGCCGGAGAAACACGCCGTCTCGTTGCCGATGTGCGGATATACGATCAGCATGGGCAGGCGACGCTGGAGTTCGTTGGCTTGGAAGCACGGCCTGCCAAGCATGACGCCGTCCTGCGACATCTGCCTGTCACGGCCGATGACCGCTTGTACCAGAGATCCTGGCTGCCGATAGCCGTTGACCATCCACGCCGACTTACTGATAAGCCAGGGCAGTGGTTGATTTTCGCGGACCAGCAGGGAACCGCTTATCAGCTGGCGCAACAGTTGCGAGCGCAAGGCGCACGTTGCGTGCTTGTGGCTCCAGGCCAGATCTATTCCGTGAATGCGCTCGATGACTATTGTATTAACCCAACGCAGCCGCAGGATTTTACGCGATTACTCGTAGAGAGTGTTGGCAAGGCGAGGGCGTATGACGGCGTGGTGCATTTGTGGAGCGTAGACGAATCGAGCCTCGAGTGTGAGGATTGGCGCTTCCAAGGCCAAACTCTCACGTGTGCAAGCACCTTGTATCTGGTCCAAGCTCTAGTCAAGGCGAACTGGGCTCACCAACCACGGCTGTGGTTGATCTCCCGTGGTGGACAGTCGGTGGGCACTGAACCTGCCCTCCCCCACCTGCAGCAGGCACCGTTATGGGGACTCGGTCAAGTTGTGAGGCTTGAACACCCTGAACTACAGTGCACCTGTGTCGACCTCGACCCGACAGCGAGTGCACCTGATGCTACTGACCTGTTGGCAACCCTCAACGCTGCTGATGAAGGGGCGCAGATAGCGTGGCGCCAGGGCGTTCGCTATGTCACCCGCTTGCTCCAGCAGCCTGAACTCGCGAGCGGCAATCAGACAGTTGTCCGCGCGGATGCCAGTTACCTCATCACCGGTGGTACGGGTGGCTTAGGACTCCGCACAGCGGGATGGCTGGTAACACAGGGGGCGCGAAACCTGATCCTCGTGGCTCGTCGCCAGATTTCACAAATAGCGAGAGAAGCCATCAAGGATATGGAACAGACGGGGGTTAAGGTCCATGTCGTTCAGGCTGACGTCTCCGATCGCGATGCCATGACCGAGGTCTTCGGCAAGATCCATAAGAGCCTGCCAAGTTTACGTGGAGTCATTCACTGTGCCGGAGGCATTGAAGACGGTATGCTCATCGAACAAAGCTGGCAACGCTTCCAGCGCGTCCTGCCGGCGAAAGTCGATGGGGCCTGGTTGCTCCACGAGCATACTCAGAACCTTGACTTAGATTTTTTTGTCTTGTTTTCATCGGCTGCTTCCGTGCTGGGCAATCAGGGCCAGGGAAACTATGCCGCTGCCAACGCGTTTCTCGATGAGCTAGCCCACTATCGGAGATCAAAAGGATTGGTCGCCACCAGTATCAACTGGGGACCGTGGGCTCAGATCGGCATAGCGATGTCTGACCCCGCTATTCAGCAGCGCATGAGCCGCCAGGGCTTTGTTGGTATCAAACCTGGTGATGGGCTTGCGCTGTTGGGGAAGATTGTAACCGGTGACGTGACGCAGGTCATCGCCATGAATTGGAATTGGCAAACCTATCTCAGTCAACTCACTGAGCCACACAGCCTGTTTGCAGAGCTGATGCGCACGTCTCGATTAGTCGTGAGCGAAACCAACGGAAACGGCTCACCGGAGATACTCGGCCAGCTCAAGCACCCCCTGCCAGAAAATCGCCATCATAGCTTGAGTACCGTCGTATCAGCGACGGTTACGACCAATGGCACCGGCTCACCAGACATACTGGGCCCTCTCAGGTTCGCCCTGCCAGAAAACCGCAAACATATTCTGAGCACTTTCGTGCACAATACCGTACGGCGGGTTCTGGGTGTCTCTGACTCCCAGCCGTTGGATCTCACTAAACCGCTGATCGATCAAGGCTTGGACTCCTTGATGGCAGTACAAATGCGCAATGCCATTGCCAGCGACCTGCAACGGCCTTTGCCGGTGAGTCTGGTGTTTAACTATCCAACTGTGAATGACATCGTCAATTACGTCGAGACACAATTGGGTGAATTCTTCGCCGACATTGAGCCAGCGACCTCACCGCCGCGCAATCCCGTGCAACCCGAACCCAGTAACAACTCTCCGCTCGCTACTGCGCAAGCGCTGTTGGCGGAGCTCAACGAACTTCTCAGTGACGAGGCCTGAACCGATGGGAGAGCACACACGAAATCCGCGCTTGTTACCCGATTCCTCTTTTGGTCGTACTATAGGGACCTCTTCACCACCGGGACAGACGAAATTCAACGCTTGGATTACCTGTCCATTCCCCAAGCCAACGGCTCAAGTGCGGCTGTTTTGTCTCCCCTTTGCTGGGGGCGCTGCGTCGATCTATCGCACCTGGGGACCAGCACTTCCCCAGATGGTCGAAGTATGCCCAATACAACTTCCCGGACGGGAGAATCGCCTGAGCGAACCGCTCTACACCAATGTCGGAGTGTTAGCCGAGCGCCTTGCTCACGAGATCCTCGCCTACGCTGAGAAACCATTCGCCCTGTTCGGCCACAGCATGGGTGCGCTATTGGCGTTCGAACTGACCAGGGCTTTGCGGCGACACGACGGTCCCTTGCCGCGCGCTCTCTTCCTCTCAGCTCACCGGGCCGCGCATTTACCGTTACGTCGACAACCCCTCTCTGGTCTGCCTGATGGAGAATTCATCCGAGCAGTGCGTCGTCTTGGCGGCACTCCCGACGGGGTATTTGAACATCCAGAACTGCGCAAGCTCGCATTGCCGGTGTTGCGTGCGGATTTTACCATGTGCGACCGTTACAGCTTTGTTCCTGAATCACCACTCAATTGCCCCCTCATATTGTACGCCGGTCGCCAAGATATCGAGGTGTTGCCACAAGAAGTTGAGGTCTGGAGAGAACATACGACGGGAGTCGCGAGACTGCATCTGTTTCCCGGAGATCATTTCTTCCTACGTTCAGACCGCGACGTGCTGCTACGATCGATTGCGAGCGTATTGGCGTAGAATGAGATGTATCAGCCGGACTGAAAATATGACATAGCGCAACTCGTCACACTCAGAGAACTCATAAACAGTTAGTGATTGCCATCCACATCATCCTTGATCAAGCAAGTAGGAGGAGCACATGCCAAGAGAAGAACAAGAAGATACCACCATCTACAAGGTCGTAGTGAATCACGAAGAGCAATACTCCATCCTTCCCGCCGATCGTGAGAACCCGCTAGGTTGGAAAGACGCCGGGAAAAGCGGGCTTAAAGCCGAATGTTTGGCTCACATCGAAACTGTATGGACCGACATGCGACCACTGAGTCTGCGCAAACAAATGGCAGAGGCCGCGCGCGCCCCCCGCCCCGAGCCCCATGCTGGTGGGAAGGCGACCGAAGAAAGTACCAAGGATGACCTGGTGCAACGCTTAGCTGCAGGAAGCCACCCAGTCGAAGTGAGTCTTCGTCCGCAGAAAACAGCCAAGATCCTGCAACAATGTATCGACAGAGGATATGTACAAATAAAGTTTCCCGCAACCAAAGGGGGAACAGAGTTCGGAGTGAGACTTGATCCCCAGGCGAGTGATCTGAGTCGCGCTGACTTTGACAAGCAAACTGGCATAGCTCGCCTCGTCGGCGGGGTCACCCTCAATTTCGTGAAAGTGCGCTGCATCGCCGACATCGATCTGACCACGCTGACTGGACAGGGGCACCTTGAGGTAGTTGAGGAAGAGCGATTACCATTGCAGTAACTCTATGTGAAAAAGACCGGCGTGGAGCGGGGATAGGGTATCCACGTCTCTCCTAATACTACAATAGTGTAGGGAATTCTGCGCCCCTCTATATCCCAGACAACACCACATGTAAGCGTTCCGCAAGCTGACGCACGTGGGGCTGGTTCATCATAGTGAGATGATTGCCTGGAACATATTCCACGATCGGTTGCCCGTCGCTGTAGCGCTGCCAGCCCCAGGTTTCATCATTCTTCACGGATTCTGGCATGCCCGATAAAAAATCAGCGTGCGGCTCGCGGGCGCGGAACAACGCCACACGGACCCGAGGAGAGGGTTCGGGATGATAGCGGATCTGCGCCTGGGTTTTGTACACTTCCACAAAGCCACGGATTTCGCTCGCGTCAGTCCCGGGTTGGATAATACCGAGCGTTTCCATCGTACGAGTGAGCACTTCGATTTGCGCAGTCCAGGTCAGGGCAGCGAGGTCGTCATAGTGCAAAGAGGCGGGGTTTTCGTACATCCGGCTCAGCGTATCGGCGAGCGCGATGAGCCACCGCGTGTCATTCCATCCTCCCATCGCCGAGAGATCTCGTACCGACGGCACCCCGGTGTCGAGAATGGCGACGATGGCGACCTGGTGACCATTTGTTTGTAATTGCCGTGCCATCTCCAACGCCACCCAACTGCCAAACGAGTGTCCACCCAGATAATAAGGTCCTTGGGGTTGCCCCTGTTGCAGCGCGTGGATGTTTTGCGCGGCGATCTCCTCAATCCTGGTCAGTGGTGGGATATGACCGTCAAGTCCCAAGGCTTGGAACCCGTAAAACGGATGGCCATATTCTGCCAGGCAGCGCGCGAACTCATGAAAATAGAGGACGTTCCCCCCGGTTCCGGGAACACAATAAAACGCTTGGCGCGTACCTTTAGCTTGCAGCGTCACCAGTGGTGAGAAGGCAAATGCGCTTTCTGGCTCCTCCAAGACTTCCACCAAGTGGTGAATGGTGGGGTTCGCTAATAACACGCTAATCGGTAACCGTTTGCCAAAGCGTTCTTTGATCATGGCCATGAGTCGAATAGCCATCAACGAGTCGCCACCCAACTCAAAGAAGTCGTCGTGGATGCCTACGGTGGCGAATCCCAAAAGCTGCTGCCACAGCGCCGCGAGCTGACTTGCCACCTCGCCGGTCGGGGCGGCGTAGGTCGTGGTCAGTTCGGGCCGTACGTGGTCAGCACCCGGCGCAGGTGTGCGGTGTCCTGCCAGATCACCTTGACGACGTACCCAGTAGTCGAATCGCGCCTGGAGGTCACCGGTGGCAATGATCAGGCGGCCAGCCGCGACACAAGAAACCAGCCGCTGAAACGTCTTGACGGATTCTACCGGTGTCATGGACAACTCTGTCGCAGTCGACATCTGTGCAGGCTGCTCAGCAGGCCAGGCATCCCAGTTGGCACTGAGCCACGGGGTTCTTCCCTGTCGGTTCTGTCTCGCAACAAAGGCGTCGATAAAACTATTGGCGGCACTATACGCGGTAAATCCCACACCGCCTAACACCGCGGAATTCGACGAGGTCACCAGACAAAAATCGAGGGCGTGTCCCTGCAAGAGCTTTTCCAGGACATACAGACCGTGCACCTTGGCGGTAAATTGCACCTGCGATTCGTTTTGCCCCACGTCCGTGAACGCGGTGACGTAGGAGGAATCATCGAGACTACCAGCCGCATGAATAACCCCATGAATCACCCCAAAGCGGTCGTGCACCTCTGCGAATGCGGCGCGCATCTCTTGTTCGTCGGCCACATCAGCGCGCACCAAGAGTACCTCAGCTCCCATCGCCTCAATCTCTCGCATCAGGCGAATCTTGCAACTGAGCTCATCGTGCTCGGGATGACATTGCAGCCAAGGATCCCACTGCGAAGGTGCGGGAAAAAATGACCGGCCCAAAAGCACAATCCGCGCCTGTACTGTTTCAGCCAAATATCTCGCGAGCCTCAGGCTCACATTTCCCAAACCGCCAGTGATGACATACACTCCCTGCTGGCGCAGCCGTCTGACAGGGCTCACCTCGGCATCGAGCGTCACACGGTCGAAGCGCGGCACCAGTCGGCGCTGGCCTCGGTAGGCAACCAACGGATCGCCAGGCCCAACCTCAAGTTCCGCGAGCACAGTACCCACGAGACTCTCAACATCACTGGCTGGTACGTCCCTCCCCTGCTGCGGAAGTACGATGTCCAAGCACCGACAGGTTATTTGCGGCATTTCTTGGGGCATGACCAAACACGGGCCGAGGAGCGTCGCCTTCTCTGGACAGACTTCGCCAAGACCGTTCACATCATGCACATGGTTGGTAATCACCGCTATGGTCGTGCCTGGGCACGACTGCTGCTTGGCGAGGGCACGCCCCAAGAACAAGAGGCTGTAATAGCCCCCTTCCTGAGCTCGGGCAAAATAATCCGGCCCCTGTTCATCACTCACCGAGAGACTCCACAAATGGAGGATCTTATAGATGGAGCGCTCACCTATGGCTTGAATCATGAACTCGTAATCGTCAGGCGCGAGGGGTCGGAGCCAAAACGTCTGCCCGCTTCGCTCGCAACGATTGCTCTGGAAAACAGTGATGACCTCTTGGCCCTCGTGTTGCAGTTTGGCGATCGTTCGCTGGCTCAGTTCGGTATTGTCACTCAGTACCAGCCACAGGCGAGACGCGCCCGCGAAATCTTCAGAGCCAATCGCACGCGGAGTGAGCGTCGGCTTCCAACCAGGGAGGTAAAACCACTGCTCGAACGGCTGCTTTTTGTGTGGGTTGTGTTGACGGGTGAGCGTTGCGAGATCAGGAGCGTCGATCCAATAACGCTGTCGCTCAAAGGGATAGCCAGGCAACGGAATGCGCGACAGGCGTTCGTGCCCATAATACGCCGACCAATCAACCTCGACTCCTGCGGTCCACAACTGCCCCAGACTATCGAGGAGCGTCCATGTTTCTCCACTACGTCCGTCGCTGTGTCGCTTGGGGTCCGGACGCCGGAGAGACGCGAGTACCGTATGGCCATTTTTGGCTAAGGGTTGCCGTCGCGCAAAGCCACCCAGGGTGGTCCCCGGACCAACTTCCAGCAAGAGTCGATTCGGCTGGTCCAATATGGTGGCGATCCCTGCTGCGAAGTTGACTGTGCAGCGCAGGTGCTGTGCCCAATAGTGTGGGTCAGTGGCCTCATCGGCGCGAATCCACCTGCCGGTCAGGTTGGAGACAAACGGCAATGTCGGCGGATTTAGTTGTACGTTCTCCAAGATCTTGGTGAAGGGCGTGACCACCGTCTCCATCATCGCCGAGTGAAAAGCGTGCGAGGTCTGCAGGAAACGGCAGGGAACCCCGTCCTTTTCGAGCCGCGCAGCCAGCGCCTCAAGCGCCGGAGTCGGACCGGACACCACGCACTCCCCAGGTGTGTTGACTGCAGCGATCGAGACACTGTCTGTGAGTAAGGGGCGGACATCCGCTGCTGACAGGGAAACCGCGAGCATCGCTCCTTGTGGTTGTTCCCACATCAGCCTCCCTCGGCGGGCGACAAGCTGCAGCGCGGTTTTCAAGTCGAACACTCCAGCCAGACAGGCAGCAACGTACTCGCCCAGACTGTGGCCAATCATGGCGCGTGGCGTCACTCCCCACGCTATCCACAGACGCGCCAAGGCGTACTCCGTGACAAACAGCGCTGGTTGGGTCAGCCACGTTTGTGCCATTTGCGCCGTCGCAGCCGCCATGTCTTGCGGTTGTGGATACAGGACCTGGCGGAGGTCGAGCCCGAGCTCCTCCTGCAGTAGTTCTGCACACTGATCGATCTGCTGGCGGAAGACCGCTTCCGTACGGTAGAGTTCCGCTCCCATGCCCGCATATTGCGCGCCTTGACCGGGGAACATGAAAATCACCGTTTGTTCTGTTCCTACTTTTTGTACCTGGCCAGACCGCAGGCGGTCACTCGCGTGCAGAGCCACCACCGCATCTTCGCCATCACGACACACCACTGCGCTCCGGTGGGCGAACTGCCGACGCCCCACTGCGAGGGTGTAACCAACGTCGGCAATCGCCAGACCAGGTTGGTTGCGAAGATGCGCCGACAAATTGCTACGCATATCGCTCTCTGCCGTCTGGCTGCGCGCTGATACGATGAGGAGCTGGCACGGTCGCGAGGAAGAAGAGGGTTCCGGTGCAGGAGCTTCCTCGACGATCAGATGGGCATTGGTTCCGCCGATGCCAAATGAACTCACGCCGGCCCGTCGAGGTGTGCCATTGACCGGCCAGGCGCGAAGCTGGTCGTTGACGTAAAAAGGGCTATGCGCGAAGTCAATCTCCGGGTTGGCGTGGTGAAAGTTGAGGGTCGGGGGAATTTGCTGATGCTGGAGGGCCAGCACGGTTTTGCACAGCCCGGCAATCCCGGCTGCCGTGTCGAGATGGCCGATATTGGTTTTGACCGTACCCACAGCGCAGAACTGTTGCTGCTGCGTCCCCTCCTGAAACGCCCGCGTGAGGGCCGCGATTTCTATAGGATCGCCCATAGGCGTGCCGGTGCCATGCGCTTCGATATACGAGATACTGTCGGGGTCTACCCCAGCCCGCGCTTGCGCCTCGGCAATGACTTCCGCCTGGCCTTGCACTCCCGGCGCAGTAAACCCGACTTTCACTGCGCCATCGTTATTGATCGCGGAGCCCTTGATCACCGCATAAATGGTGTCACGATCAGCACGGGCGGCGGCAAGTGGTTTCAACAAGACAATGCCGACCCCACTGCCCCAGGTCGTCCCCTGAGCGTTGGCGTCGAAGGCGCGACAGTGACCATCGGGTGAGTGGATCATGCCCTCCTGATAGACGTAGCCAGACACTTGGGGAATCTTCAGCGCTACGCCGCCAGCTAACGCCATCTCGCACTCGCCGTCGAGTAAGCTTTTGCAGGCCAAGTGCACAGCCACCAGTGAGGTCGAGCAGGCAGTCTGGACGTTGACACTCGGTCCTTTCAGGTCCAAGGCATAAGAGGTGCGGGTTGGGAGAAAGTCTTTATCGTTGCCGAGGATGACCTGGTAAATACCGGGTTGCTCAGTCAAATATAGGTGAGGTAACAGATTGTGTATCAGATAGCCGTTATGGCTGCATCCGGCAAAAACGCCGATCCTGGTGCCGTTCTGCGTCACCCCATACCCGGCATGTTCGAGGGTATGCCAGGCGCTTTCCAGAAAGAGCCGATGCTGCGGGTCCATCACCTCGGCCTCGGCTGGCGTGAAGCCAAAAAAGGCCGCATCAAAACTGGCGATATCAGACAAACAGCCGTTAGCACGGACGTAATTCGGCTGGGAGATCAGCTCCGGTTCAACACCAGCAGTAAGGAGTTCCTGGTCAGAGAAGAAGCGAATCGACTCGCGGCCCTCACGCAGGTTGCGCCAGTAGGTCTGCAGATCGTCTGCGTCCGGAAAGCGACCGGCAAGCCCAATAATGGCGATCTCCTGGGTTTGGTTGCTGATGCTGCGTGCCCGCGGTCGCAGGTGAATAGGAGCGCTCGCCTCCTCTTGGCTCAACCATCCGGCAAGAGTGCGGATTGTGGGGTATTGAAACAGTGTGACCAAAGGCAACGGTTGTGCGACCTGCGTACGCAAGGCCTCATGCACTTGGGTGATGCGTAGCGAGTGACCGCCCAAATCAAAGAAGTTATCGTCAATACCCACGTGTTCGACCTTGAGCACCTGCCGCCAAATATCGGCGATCGTCCGTTCTAACTCACTGCGAGGCGCGAGAAAGGACGCATGCAACTCCGGTCGACCCTGGTCTGGCGCAGGGAGTGCTTTACGATCAACCTTGCCATTGGGTGTCAGCGGCATGGCGTCGAGAAAGACAAATGCGGCGGGAACCATATATTCCGGGAGGATGTCCTTCAGGCGCGCGCGGAGTTGGTCGATTGCAGGCGGTGGCTCGTCCGAGGCAAGGAGATAGGCCACCAAACGTTTGTCACCCGGTGTGTCCTCCCGAGCTAAGACAACGGCATATTTGATACCCGGCTGCTGGCTCAGTCCCGTTTCAATCTCTCCCAATTCAATGCGGTAGCCACGAATCTTGACTTGAAAGTCGATCCGTCCGAGAAAATCGATGCGCCCATCGGGGACACGGCGGACGAGATCGCCGGTGCGATACAGACGTGACCCAGAAACAGTAGAGAACGGGTCTGGCACATAGCTGGTGGCTGTCAGTGTGGGCTGGTTCAGATAGCCACGCGCAAGGCCGTCGCCGCCGATATACAACTCTCCAGGGATACCAATGGGCAGGGGCTGCGTATGCAAATCTACAATATAGAGTTGCGTATTGTTAATCGGATGGCCGATCGGCTCGACACCCTCTGTGACACGCCCATCAGTGTCCCCTGACTCTTTGTCTTTGACCTCACGGACAGCCGACCAGATCGTGGTCTCGGTCGGACCATAGAGATTCCACAGTCGCACGCCCTTGCGCAAGAGTTGCTGAGCCAACGCGACAGGTAATGCTTCCCCGCCGCACAGTGCAGTGAAGGGCGACAGCGGTTCCCACCCTGTTTCAACCAGGACGCGCCACGTAGCTGGCGTCGCCTGCATGCACGTCACACTCCGGCTCTGCAGCACAGCTTGTAACTGTCGGCCATCGCGGACAGTCTCACGTCCGGCCACGACGAGATGCGCACCCACGGTCAGGGGCAGATAGATTTCCAGTGCAGCAATATCAAAGGAAATGGTGGTGATCGCGAGGATCACATCTTGTTCGGTGAACCCAGGTTCCTCGCGCATGGAAACGAGGAAGTTCAGCAAGGCGCGATGGTTGACCTGCACGCCCTTGGGTCGCCCGGTCGAGCCCGAGGTATAGATCACATAAGCGATGTTGTCGGGTGTGAGCGACGGACGTACACAGCCTCGATCCAAAGCGGAAATGACAGGCCAATCGCGGTCGAGGCAAATCACCTGGGCTGCGCTTCTCGGTAAGCCGCTTTCCAGATATTCCTGGGTGAGAATCACCGCCGGGCGGGCGTCCTCAAGTACGCGCGCGAGCCGTTCCTGCGGATAGGCTGGATCAAGCGGAATATAGGCTCCTCCGGCTTTTAGGATACCTAAGAGCCCGATGACCATGTCCAGTGAGCGTTCCATGCATAAGGCTACGAGTACTTCTGGACCGACACCCACAGTCTGTAAATACGCGGCCACTTGGTTCACCCGTTGCCGTAGCTGACCATAAGTCAGCGACTGGTCGGCAAAGCTCAGCGCCACACGGTCCGGCACCTGGCCTGCCCATGCTTCAAACAGGGTGAGCACCGTTTGCTCACTCGGATACGTCGTCTTTGTCTCGTTATAGGCATACACACTGTGATGTCGTTCCTCCTCGCTCAAAAGGGGCAGGTGGGACAGAGGCGATTGTGGAGCAGCGACTATTCCTGCCAAGAGCACCTGATAGTGGCTCATCATGCGGCGGATGGTCGCCTCATCGAACAGATCGGGATTATACGTCAACAGTGCAGAGAGTTGCGCACCGGTTTCCTCTATCGACAAACTCAGGTCGAACTTTGAAGCAATCGCTGGCTGAGTCAGAGATCGCACGGTCAAGCCAGCCATCTCGACCTTGTCCATCGGCGTATTCTGCAGGTCAAATGCGACCTGGATGAGGGGCGAGTGACTGAGCGTGCGGGGTGGCTTCAGTTCATCGACGAGTTGCTCGAAGGGTACATCCTGATGGTCATACGCTTGCAGACAGGTCTGCCGCACTTGGGCGAGGAAATCCTGCATTGACAGATCGCCGGAAAGATCGAAGCGCAGCACCAGAGTATTGATAAACAGCCCAATCAAGCCCTCAAGGTCTGGGTGATTGCGATTTGCGATCGGCGTACCAATGACAATATCGGGCTGGCTGCTGTAGCGCGACAACAGGATCGCGAACCCGGCAGCGAGGGTCATGAACAGCGTTGTTCCCGAAGTCTGGCTGAGCGCGTACAGCCGAGTCGTTAATCCAGCGTCCAGCAGCTCACTCAGACTGCAGCCGCGATAGGTTTGGATCGGGGGCCGGGGGCGGTCAGTTGGTAGCGCAAGCACTTCGGGAACTCCAGCCAGTTGCGTCCGCCAATAGGCGAGTTGCGAAGCAAGGAAATCGCCTTGTAAGCGCTCACGTTGCCAATGGGCATAATCGACATACTGAAGCGGCAGTGGCGGCAGAGGAGAGGGCTGCCCTTGGCTGAAGGCCGCATACAGACTGGCAAGTTCGCGGATGAACACCCCCAAAGACCAGCCATCAGCAACAATGTGGTGCAGGGTGAGTAACAACAGGTGAGCGCTATCGCTCAGCCGCACCAAAGTCACGTGCAGCAGCCGATCCGCGCTGAGGTCGAAACAGCGCTGCGCTTCTTCCTGGACCAGCCGCTGAACCGCCAGCTCTTGTTCAGCGCGAGCGCTCGATAACGGCTCGTCCAATGCGCGAGCAGTAAAGAACCCTTCTGCCGTCTGGTGAATCTGCACAATTGGGTGTTGATCACGGACAGTGAAATTTGTCCGTAGCACCTCATGGCGGGCGGTGATCTCGACCAATGCCCGCTGCAACGCATTGGCATCCACGGGTCCGTCGAGTCGGAAAGCGAGTGGCATCGTATAGGTTGGTGAAGGGCCTTCAAGACGATCGAGAAACCACAAGCGTTGTTGTCCGAATGAGAGGAGGAGCGGTTGATGTCGCGGCACAGGCTTGATGCTACTGCCTGCGGTTGCGGTCAGCGCCTCCGCCTGTTGCAGATAGCGCACGATGTCGCTCTTGCGTGCGGATAACTCTTTGGTCAACTGCGCGGTCAAGGTCCCCTTGGGAGCTCGACAACCCAACTGCTCACCGTCGACCCAGAGCGTGATATTGAGCTCACGCAACTGAGACATGAGTGCGTCAATGGAACTCACAGGCGGATTTCCTCTTCATCTTCGTGTAATGCGATCTCAGGCGCCATACGGTGTTGCTGCGCGGCCCACAGGGTGACGTCAATATAACTTGCCAGCCAGTCGATCGTCGGTTCGCTAAACAACAAGGGCAAGGGCACGGTGATGCGTAACTCGTGTTTGATACGCGCGATGAATTTCGTGGCCAGGAGTGAATGACCACCCAGCGCGAAGAAATCATCGGTGATCCCGACCCGTTCCACGGACAGCACCGCTGCCATAATGCGGGTCAAGTGTTCCTCGGTCGGCGTACGCGGGGCCACATAAGCGATCTGTTGCTGACGATGAGGCGTAGGCAGCGCCCGACGGTCGAGCTTGCCGTTCGGCGTGAGTGGAAGCGTATCGACAAACACCAACTCCGAGGGAACCATGTACGCTGGCAACTTAGCCCGCAGCCAGGTCCAGACGGTGTCTTGCTCAAGCGTGTGGCCTGGCTCCGCGAGCAAGTAGGCTGCCAGGCGTTGATCGTTGGCACTCGCCTCCCAGGTCGTGACCACTGCCTGCTTGATTTCCGGTCGTTGGTTGAGGACTGCTTCTATTTCACCCAGTTCGATGCGGAAGCCGCGAATTTTGACCTGGTGGTCAAGGCGACTGAGGAAGATCAGGCGGCCATCGTCGCGGTAGCGGACCAGATCTCCGGTGCGATACACACGACCACCGGGCGTGGTTGCAAATGGATCAGGAACAAATTTATCTGCCGTCAGAGCGGGACGGCCCAGATAGCCCAGGGCCAAGCCGGTCCCACCAATAAGCAATTCGCCAGGTACGCCGATCGGCAGCAGTTGCTGAGAGCGATCGACGACGTACAGTTGGGTATTGTCGATGGGACGACCAATCGGCTCGGATACGTCGTCATTCACTTGCCGTGAGACTGGATGGATCGACGACCACACCGTGGTCTCGGTCGGACCGTACATGTTCCAGACCTCGACGTGCCGGTCTACCATCTGCGCGGCCAGGTCGCGGGCAAAACTTTCTCCACCGCAGAGTGCCCGCCGCAGCGGTGCCCCCTGCCACCCTGCCTCTAGTAACAGGCGCCACGTCGCTGGCGTGGCTTGCATGACAGAAGCGCCAGCCTCTTCGAGAACGGTCAGTAAGCGAAAACCATCGGCGACCACGTCGCGACTCACCAGCACCAGCCTGGCCCCGACCAACAGGGGCAAATACAGTTCAAGCGCGGCAATGTCGAAAGAGATCGTTGTCACCCCGAGGAGGACATCTGCCTCGCTGAGTCCCGGTGCTTTGGCCATCGATAGCAGAAAGTTGACCAACGCACGCTGCGTAATTTGTACCCCCTTGGGTCTTCCCGTCGAACCAGAGGTGTAGAGGACATAGGCAAGGTCATCGGGGCCCGAGACCGGGACAGGGTTCTCTGCGCAGTAACCGACTGTTTCATCCCCAGTGCCATTCAGGCACACTAGATGTGCGTCGGTTTTGGGTAAGGCGTCACGGAGTTGCGGTTGCGTAAGGACCACCGCGACCTGCGCATCCTCCAGCATGAAGGCGATGCGGTCGCTCGGATAGGTCGGATCCAGCGGCACATACGCGCCTCCCGCCTTTTGAATGCCCAGCAGGCCAATCACCATTTCCACAGAACGCTCCATATACAGGGCGACCAAGACGCCGGGGCCGATCCCTAAGGCACGCAAGTAATGCGCAAGCTGATTGGCCCGTTGGTTGAGCCGCTCATAGCTCAGGTGCTGATCGCTGAACACCACCGCAGTGCGGGACGGCGTGCGCTCAACCTGAACCGCAAACAACTCTGGGAACGTCTTGCAATGGTCGGGATGTTTCACCTGGGTTTGGTTGCGGCTCACCAGCACGTGCAGCCGCTCTTTCTCGCCCATGAGTGACGTCGCTGCCCAGGTCGCAAGCGCTTGCTGTGGCTCGGCGACCAAGCCGCTGAGCATATTCTTGAGATGGTCAAGCATCCGCGCGATGGCCGTCTCATCAAAGCGCGTGGTGTCATAAGCGATCTTGAGTGGAATGCGGGGAGCGACCGCAGCAGTCAAGGTGAGCGGAAAATTGGTCTGCTCGCGGAGTTGCAGGTCGCGCATCGACAGCACCCCAGCCAGGTCCTCCAACGACTCATCCATTGGGTAGTTCTCGAACACCACCAAGCTCTCGAACAGGGGCTGGCGCGGTGGTACCTCGCTCCAGGCATGTAACTCCACCAAGGGTGTGTAGGTATAGCTCTCGCGCGCCACTTGCGCCTCTTGCAACGCTGCAAGAAAGGACAGGCAGGTGTGTGTGACATCGAGCTGCACCCGCACTGGCAGGGTGTTAATAAACAAGCCGACCATCGAGTCAACGTCGGCAATCGCAGGTGGGCGACCTGAGACCGTCGCACCGAACAGGATGTCATGCTCACCACTGTACCTACTCAAGAGTGCGGCCCACACTCCCTGAATAATCACACTGAGTGTTAGTCGTTGGCTCTGCGCGAGCTGCTGCAGTGACTGACTAAGGCTCGGGTCAAGGGCAAGTGTCATCTCCTTATAGACAGACGCTGGCTCGCCAATGCCGACTTGTACGGTGGTGTCACTCCCCTGGCGAGTCGGCGGTCGGTCTACGCCAAAGGTAGTGGGGGCGTGAAAGCCGCGCAGCGTGTCTCGCCAAAAGACTTCGGCCTGCGTCACGTCCTGTTGCGCTAACCAGGCTATGTAATCGCGGTACGGGCGTGGGCGCGGCAAATCTGTCTCCTGATGGCCAATAAAGGCCGTATACCAGTGCAAGACTTCCCGCATCAGAATTGGCAGACACCATCCATCCGATAACAGATGGTGATGACTCCAGACAAACTGCCAGCGCTGTTCTTCCAGCCGAATCAGCGTGCAACGCATGAGTGGCGACGTGTCCAGCACAAACCCTTGCCTGCGGTCTGCCCGGAGAAATTCTGTGAGATGGTCGCGTGAAGAGGAGCGTCCGCGCCAATCCAATTCGTACCAGGGGAGAGCGACGTCAGGGAGCACAACTTGCAGCGCCTCCATGCCGCCTTCGGGCAGAAACACCGTACGCAAGCTCGGATGCCGGTCGAGGACCCGTTGCCAGGCGCGGCGAAACGCCTCGGGTTGAAATGCTCCGTCCATCGTGCACGCCATCTGGATCACATAATCGCCAGACCCACGATCGTACAAACTGTGAAACATCATGCCCTGCTGCATAGGCGAGAGCTGATAGGCATCCTCAATCTTGTTCCCCCAGCGTTGGAACAGGGAAGTCAACGTCGCATCATCCACTGTAGCCAGGGGAAAATCAGAAGCGGTATATCCTCCAGCGTCGGCTGAGCCGCAGTGCCGAATAATGTCTTCTAACTCGGCAAAGAACCCCTGAGCCAGGCGCTCGACCGTCCGCCGGGTGTGCAGGTTGGCACTATAAGTCCAGGTCAACTGTAGTTGTCCGTCGCGCACCAGGCCATTGATCTCCAGGACAAAACGACGCTTCCCCACGGGGCTCTGCACAGAACCGGTCGGTTCCGTCGCTTCCCCCAAAAGGATCTCACTGTGCGCTTCTTGGTCAAAGCGGCCAAGATAGTTGAAACTAACCTCGGCTTCGGGCGCTGCACTCAAGGCCGTGCGTAGCGATGCATCTGGACTGAGGTACCGTAACAGTCCGTAGCCAATACCACGGTTGGGGATTGCCCGTAGGGTTTCTTTTATGCGTTTGAGAGACGTGCCTGGTCCTTCCTGATCGTCACAGCGCAGGACAACCGGAAACTCAGTGGTGAACCAACCCACAGTTCGCGACAGGTCAACCTCAGAGAACAATTCTTCGCGACCGTGGCCCTCTAACAGGACACGCAAGCTGGTATCACCCGTCCAGCCGGAGAACGCGCGGACCAGGGCGGTCAGTAAGACGTCATTGATTTGCGTGTGATACGCGCGCGGGGTCTCGTGCAGCAGCGCGCGGGTGAGCTCTGCGGACAGCGACAAGGTGACGTGGTCCGCAGACGCCAGGGTGTTTTCCTCCATGCTAGACGAGAGGTCGACAGAGAGTCGCTTGGTTGGAGTCACTGCCTGTTCTAGCCAGTAATCGAATTCAGCCGAAGCCTGTGGCGAACCGGCATAGGTCTGCAGCCGCTCGGCCCAATACTGAAAGGAGGTGGTTTTTGGCGGTAAGGCGATCGGCGTGGCGCGTTGCAATTGTGTCAAGACCGTAGCAAGGTCGCTCAGCAAGATACGCCACGACACGCCATCCACGACCAAATGGTGAATGATCCACAAGAGGCGATCCGCTTGGCCGCTGCCCATACGGCAGAGCACCACCCGTAGGAGTGGCCCATCAGACAAGTTCAGACTGGCCTGCGCCTCTTTGGCGTCGGCCAACAGCGCGGCACTGCGCTCTGCGGCGGACAGCGTGGAGTAGTCACGCACAGTGAAGGGAATCGTGGCGCTGCTGCCAATCACCTCAGCAGCCCACCGCCCCACCCCGCCTTCGTGATCATTGCACGAGGAGAAACGGGCACGCAGCATGTCATGGTGGATCAGCAGGGCATGGATTGCCCGTTCCACCTTCGCCGCATCGAGGCCAGCAATGATCTCCAACAACACCGCCTGATTAAAATACCACGGCTCGGCTGGTGACCCGTCAAAGAACCAGGTCTGTATCGGGGTTAGCGACACCGAACCGCTGAGTGTCCCCTGCTCGGCATGGACCACTTGTCGCTCAGGGGCAACCTGAGCCAGTTCGGCGATGGTCTGGTGCTGGAAGAGCTGTTTGACCGTCAGCCCGAACCCGGTCCGATTGGCCCGGCTGATGATTTGGATGCTGAGGATCGAATCGCCACCCAAGGTGAAGAAATTGTCGTGAACCCCGACCTGCTCGATCCCTAAGACTTCCTCCCAAATCGCAGCTAACAGGGTTTCCGTCGGTGTGCGCGCCGCCACGTATGCCGACTCTCGGCTCTCGCGGTCCGGTACGGGCAACGCGCGTCTATCGAGCTTGCCATTGGCGGTTAACGGCAACGTTTGCAAGAACATAAACGCCGACGGGACCATATAGTCGGGCAGTTGAGCTTTCAGGTAGTCGCGCAATTCCTGGCTTGCGGGTACGGCAGCGGTGGCGGGAACGACATACGCGACGACGCGCTTCCCACCTGCAGTGCGACCAGATCGTTCGTGCACTATCACGACTGCCTCACGTATGGCGGGATGCTGCGTGAGCAGTGCCTCAATCTCCCCGAGTTCAATGCGAAAGCCACGAATCTTGACTTGGTGGTCACTCCGACCGAGAAAGTCAATATTGCCGTCACGCTGGTAACGAACCACGTCACCGCTTTGATACAGCCGAGCACCAGGTTCAGTGGCAAACGGATCTGGAATAAATTTCTCGGCGGTCAAGGCTGGATGGGACAGATAACCGCGTGTGACTTGTCTCCCGCCAATATACAGCTCAGCCGCGACGCCGACTGGCACCGGATTGCGTCGTTCATCGAGAGCATAGATGCGACTGTGCGGTGTCGGTCTACCAATGGGAATGAGCGGCCGTTGCGTCTCGCTCTCAACCGCAAACACACTACTCCAGATAGTCGCTTCGGTTGGTCCATACTCGTTAAACAAGGCAACGTGCGGCGCCTTGACCCAGTGTTGCCGTGCCAACTCCACCGGCATCTGTTCGCCACCAATGACGATCACCTGGAGAGACACAAGTTGTTCGGCAGTCGCCAGGTCAACCATGGGCCCATACAACAGCGGCACCAGCACAATGTGAGAGATTTGGCTCTCGACAATACGAGTCAAGAGTTGCTGTGGGTCTTGGGCAAGGTCGCGCGGTTCTACGTAGAGACACGCCCCCTGACACAATGTCCAAAAGATGCAGCCTGTCGCAACATCAAAGCCCAGGGGCTGGAGGAGGAGCAAACCAGAGAACGGCGCGTGATAGTGGGTCAGCCGCGCATGAGTCGAGTACAGCAAGTTTTCATGCGTCACCTGCACTCCCTTCGGTTGGCCGGTCGAACCGGAGGTGTAGATGATATAGGCGAGATTGCCGGGCTGCGTTTGCCGGTCGAGATTGCTCTCTAGTGCGCTTGCGCACCGCAGCGTCTCAATGCTCAAGACCCGTGCGCGTGTGGCTGGCACGGTATTGATCAATGAGTCTTGGGTTAAGACTATTGGGACTGCGGTCTCTTCCAGCATAAACGCCAGGCGGGCGGCTGGCGTCTGTGGCACCAGCGGAATATACGCACCACCGGCCTTGAGAATGGCGAGGAGGCCAATCAGCATGTCAACGGACGGCTCGACATAGAGCCCGACCAACACGTCCGGGCCGACACCCAACCTCCGCAGTTGGTGGGCGACGCGATTCGCCTCGCGATTCAAGGCGGCATACGTGAGCGCCGCTCCCGCATGCACGAGCGCAATATGCTCCGGCGACTGCACCACTTGCGCCTCAAACAGCTCGACAATAGTTCGCTGTTGCGGAACCGCGGCGGTCGTCGAGTTCCAGGTGACCAGCAGTTGCTGTCGTTCCACGGCACTCAACAGCGGCAGCTCTACGATTGGAGCTTCTGGGGTGGCCACCATGCTGGCCAGCAGAGCACGGTACTGTTCGATGAAGCGCAGGATCGTCGTCTCATCGAACAGATCAGTGTTGTACTCAATGACGCCCAGGAGTGCCCCGTCCTTTTCCTCGATCACGAGCGTGAGATCGAACTTGGCGGTGACAGACTCGGGGTCAACCATCTCCAGCGTCAGGCCTGCAATCTCCAGATCGGACACCGGCGCATTCTGCAGCACAAACATCACCTGAAAGAGCGGCGCATAGCTCAGGCTACGTTCCGGCTGCAGTTCTTCCACGATGCGCTCGAAGGGAACATCCTGATGGTCATAGGCAGCCAGCGCTGTTTGTCGCACCTGCCTGAGTAATTCACTCACGGTGAGGTTTTTCGATAGATCCAGCCGTAGCGGTAATGTATTGACGAAAAACCCGATCAGCCCTTCCAGCGCCTCTTGGTTGCGATTGGCGATCGGTGAGCCAATCACCAGATCGCTGGTCCGACTGCAGCGCGCCAGCAACACGCCATACGCAGCCAGCAAGGTCATAAACAGGGTTGCCTCAGCGCTCTGGCCAAGCTGCTTGACCTGGGAGGTGAGCGCTGCCTCCACGCGAAAAGACTGTCGGCTTCCGCGGTAGCGTTGCATTGGTGGCCGGGGCCGGTCGACCGGCAACTCCAACACTGCCGGTGCACCAGCTAGCTGCTCAGTCCAGTACTGCAATTGCGTTTGCAGCACGTCGTCAGACAGCCACTGGCGTTGCCAGTGCGCATAATCCGCGTATTGGATCGGCAGTTCGGGCAAGGGCGAGGGCTGGCCGTAGCTAAAGGCGCGATATAAAGCCGTCACTTCCTGGAAGAGCAGTCCAATCGACCATTCATCAGAGATGATGTGGTGCAGGGTCACAGACAACAGATGCAAATCCTCCCCGAGACGCAGCAAGGTAGCGCGGATCGACGGGTCGCGAGCGAGAAGAAAGGGACATTGGTTTTCCGTGGCGAGCCAATGACGCAGTTCGTATTCCTGGGCGTGGAGCGGCAAGGTGTCGAGTCGCAGCACCTGGAGGGGGAACGGAGTTGCTGGCGCGATCGTTTGGTAAGGATCGCCGTGCAGTGCGGGAAAGGTTGTGCGCAGGACTTCATGACGCCGCACGATTTCACTCAAGACGCGCGTGAGGACTGGGACGTCCAGAGGTCCGTCAATGCGCACCACACCGGAAAGATGATAGTTGACACTATTGCCTTCGAGTTGATCGAGGAACCACAGTCGCTGTTGGGCAAAGGATAACAGCGCGGTTTGCCGTTCCTGCGGGGACAGCACAGGGACGGGAGGCAACACAGGTCGGGTGTTCCCAGAAGGTGCAGCGAGGCGCTCAGCCTGGCGGCGAATGGTCGGCGCATCAAAGAGCGCCTTAATTGGTAGTTCGACCGCGAACGCCTCGCGAATCCGCGAAATAAGCTGGATGGCGAGTAAGGAATGGCCGCCGAGGTTGAAAAAATTATCATTGACACCGACATTTTCGAGTCCGAGGATTTCAGCCCACACTTTGGAAAGTCGTTCCTCAGTAGCGTTACGCGGAGCCTCGTACTGCACCTCACGTCCAGCCATCGCGGGCGCGGGTAACGCGCGGCGGTCGATTTTACCGTTGGGCGTGAGCGGGAATTGCTCCAGGCACATATAGGCTGAGGGAAGCATATAGACAGGCAACTGCGCTTCGAGCTGCGGGCGGAGTTCGCTCAGCAGCACACGAGTGCGAATGCTTTGGACGGGGTCGTTGGCGTACTGTGCCGGGGTGGCAGAGAAGCCACTTTCAGAGCTGGCGGGCCAGATGGGAACTCCAGTGCAACTGCCACCCTCACTGTTACGATAGAAGAGTGCGTCAAAACGGCGCCCAGGCTCGTGCGCTGCCCAACCACACGCAACCGTGTAGCCCAAAGATTCACCCAGGGCCCAGAGCGTCCCTGGCGCAATTCCTGCCCCCGGCTCTTCACGCAGGCACGCACGCATGTCCCCGACAGTGAGAGGTCCCGAGTCTCCTCCCAACCATTCCAGCACCCGTATGTCATCCGCGACGCGCTGGTTGAGTACATTGCGGATGAGGAAAAGGTCAGGCTGTGAGGCGAGTCGGCGCGTCACTTGCTCCCGCAGCTCTTCCAGCGTCAGTGCGTGGCTTGCGTCAATACAAGCGGCATCGGGCACAACCGCTGGAGTCTGCGGTGAGGACCCGATGCGCAGGATCACATCATAGCGAAACTTAGTCATTTCATTGGCGAAGTGTCCACGTTTCACCAATAGTGAGATATGGCTGATGCGGGGAAAGCGTGCCTGCAGGGTGGAAAAAAACTGTGGGTCGAGGACAAGCTCTTCTTCACGCTCGGTTTGACTGGCCACGCGACGGCTCAGGTCCTCGCGCGGACAATCGTCTGCAGCTTGGTAGAACTGGACCGACGCATGTTGGAGTTCGAGCAGTGGCAATGCTCGCAGATCGCCCAAAAAGATATGCCCGCCATCCGCCACCGCATTGATCGCCCCTGCTAACACGTCGAGGAAGTAGTCTACCCCAGGGAAATACTGAATGACCGAATTCAAGATGAGGGTGTCAAAGGCGCGCACATGTTCAGTCGCGAATTCAGTGGCAGCGCGACGGAACAGTTCAACGCCAGTCATTCCCGACTGTTCCACCTGGTTTTGCAACCGGGCCAAGACCGATGCCGAGAAGTCAGTGCCGACATAGTGCTGCACCTGCGGCGCAAGACGGGCAAGGAGCAACCCGGTTCCACAGCCGATTTCCAAGATTCGCGTGGGCCGCAGCGCCAGGATACGAGCGACGGTGTCATCGACCCAAGCCTGCATCTCCGCTGCGGGAATGGGTTTCCCGGTATAACTGCTGAGCCAGCCGCTGGTGTCGAAAGCGCTGTCGGTCGCAGGCTCAGCCGCGTGATAGGTGTGGTCCCAGACGGTATGCCATTTCTCGGTGTGGGCCACATCCAGGGCTGCAGACTCGTGCTCGTTCCCTTGCCAGCACGGATCAACTTCTAGATACGCCACTAACTGTTGGTGTCCTGGCTGATCTTCGCGACAGACCACGACTGCATTGCGAACCGCCGGGTGACGGTCTAAGGCTGCCTCGATTTCTCCCAACTCGATGCGAAAACCGCGGATCTTGACCTGGTGATCAGCGCGTCCGAGAAAGGCGATTTGTCCGTCGGCAAGAAAGCGGGCCACATCGCCAGTTTTGTACACACGGGCACCAGGCGCGGTGCCAAAAGAATCAGGTAGAAAACGCTCAGCCGTCATCGCTGGCTGGCGCAAATACCCTTGGCTCAACCCTGTCCCACCAATGTACAACTCACCAGGAACGCCCCCTGGCACTGGCTCGAAGTAGCGGTCGAGAATGTAGACGTGGGTATTACTGATGGGCCGCCCGATCGACTCCTTGCCGTCTCTCACTTCGTGTGTGTCGGTCTGCGCGTGAACTTGCGTTGCGGTCGACCAGACCGTGGTCTCAGTCGGGCCATAGAGATTCCAGACCTCAGCGTTCGTGGCTAGCAGCTGAGCGGCGAGGTCTCCGGACAAGGCCTCTCCACCACAAAAAATACGGCGCGGCAGTGGGCCATGCCAATCTGCAGCTAACATCAGTCGCCACGTCGCTGGCGTGGCTTGCATGACAGTTGCTTCCGTCTGTCGCAGCACTTCCAGCAATTGGAACCCGTCTGCAGCCGTGTCCCGCGCAACCAGGACAATCCGCGCTCCCACGATCAACGGTAAATACAGCTCAAGCCCTGCGATATCAAACGAGATGGTCGTCACCGCCAGCAGGGTCTCGTCGGCAGAGAGCCCTGGCTTCTCGCGCATGGCGAGCAGAAAATTGGTCAAGGCCGCATGAGAAATAGCAACGCCCTTAGGAGTGCCGGTCGAACCAGAGGTGTAGATCACATAGGCCAGAGAGGTCGGGTACAACGGGACGGCAAGACTAATCGGGGATGTCTCCGCAATCGTAGCCCAATCGCGGTCGAGGTAAATACGCTGCACCGTCCCTTCTGGCAACGCCTCGGCTGTGGCCTCTTGCGTAATGACGAGCGAAAGCTGCGCATGCGCGATCATGAAGGCCAAGCGGTCCTTCGGATAGGCTGGATCAAGCGGCACATAGGCTGCCCCTGCCTTGAGAATTCCCAGCAGGCTCACGACCATCTCAATCGAGCGGTTGACGCACAGGCCAACCAACATGCCCGGCTCGACTCCCAGGCCAGACAAATAGCTCGCGAACTGCGCCGCTCGTCTCTCTAGCTCACCGTAAGTGATGACGGTGTCTTCATGGACCAGAGCGATCCTGTCTGGGGATTGTCGCGCCTGTTGAGTAAAGAGCGCGTGGACCGTTTGCTCCAAAGGATAGGTGCGTTGCGTCGCATTCCACTCCACCAGTAATTGCTGCTGTTCGGCATCATCAAGCAGCGGCAGACGTCCGACCGGACACTCGGGCGTAGCGGCCAATCCGGCTAAGAGCGTCCGATACCTGGTCACAAAGCGTGCAATCGTCGGAGCGTCGAACAAGTCGGTATTGTACTCAACTTCCCCAGCGAGTCCCTGCTCGCTTTCCTCCAGCTTGAGGGTCAAATCAAACATCGAGGCCGCTGTGTCTTGTGGAATCGCTGACATCTGCAGATCGCCAAGATGCAGATGAGCCCGACGATCATTCTGATTTTGCAGAATGAACATGCTCTGAAAGAGGGGAGAGAAGCTCAGGTTACGTTCGGGGTGAATAAGCTCGACGAGGCGTTCAAACGGCGCGTCTTGATGGCGGTAGGCATCCAAGCAGGTGCGGCGCACCTGAGCCAGCAGGTCCCGCCCATTCGGGCTCTCGGCGAAGTCCAAGCGCAGTACTAACGTGTTGGCAAAAAAACCGATCAGCGGTTCGACTTCTTTACTGCGACGGTTAGCGATCGGCGAGCCCACCACCACCGTGTCCTGCCGACTATAGCGAGCAAGCAGGGCGCCATAGCCAGCCAACAACGTCATGAACAGGGTCGCGCCACAGCTCTGACCCAGCGTCTTGAGGCTCTCGACGAGGGCAGGCTCAATGGTGAAGTAGTGGGTCGCGCCAGTAAAGGTTCGCACCGAGGGTCGCGGGCGATCGGTCGGCAGCTCGAGCAGCGCTGGAATATCAGCCAAGTGCTTTTGCCAATAGGCTAACTGACTGGTCAAGCGTGGGTCGTTCAGCCATTCCCGCTGCCAACACGCGAAGTCGGCATATTGGACAGGCAGGGGAGGCAATGGCGAAGGCTTCCCCTGCGAGAACGCCTGGTAGAGAGTCGTGACTTCACGCAGCAACACATTCCCAATCGACCAGCCATCAGAAATTATATGATGCAGATTGAGGAGCAGCACATGGAGGTCGGGCGCAAGCCGGACAAGACTCACCCGTAACAAACGATCGCGGGCGAGATCAAAAGGGCGGCGGGCTTCTTGGGTAGCCAGGCGAAGGAGTTCGGCTTCCCGGGGTGCCTCGGACAATGGTTGCAAATCGATAACCGCGAGGGCACAGGCAACCTCTGGATGGATGACTTGCACGGGGCGACCGTTCTGCTCAATGAAATTAGTGCGCAAGGCTTCGTGGCGGCGTACGATCTCGTGAAAGACGGCCTGCAGAGCGGCGAAATTGAGCGGACCCGCCAAGCGAATGCCATTAGGCATGTTGTAGACTGCACTCGGCCCTTCTAACTGGTCGAGGAACCACAAGCGCTGCTGCGGGAATGAGAGAGGCAGCGCTGCGCCTGACGTGCGGCGCGGAATGCGTTCTTGCTCTAAGGACTCAGGGCTGATGGTCTGTTGAACCTTTTTTAGCAGTGCCCGTTTCGCGGGCGACAGGGAAGCGAGACGCTCTGCCACGTGTTTCATCTGTTCGTCTTCCTTCTTGCAGCAAGGTTCATTGTGGCCTACTGATTGCGGTCGTCACTGATTTCGTCGGCAAGAGCAGCAAGCAGGTCCGTGGGCAGGCTGTTACTGTTCAGCAGAGCCTCGGCCTCTTCCTCGGTTAGCTCTTCAAGTCGGTCGAGTAAGTGGGTCATCTGATCTCCGCCATTCTGCTCTAACTGTTGATGCAGTAGCGCCTCGGTCAACTCGGCAATCGTCGGACTGGAGAAAAAAATGTCCAATTCCATACGTACCTGGAAGGTCTGCTGTAAGCGTGACACAAGTTTTGTAGCTAGGAGGGAATGACCGCCCAAATCAAAGAAATTGTCGTGAATGCCAATCCGGTCTATGCCCAAACACTCTTGCCACAGCTCAGCCATGACGGTCTCATCGTCGCTCCGCGGCTGCGCATAGGGAGTCAGTAGGTCAGGACGTGCATGGTCTCTCGTGGCACCAGTCAGTCCGTTGCTCTCTTCCGTCGGGCCGAGCGTCGCGTGCTTTGCGTGCATGGTGCGGATCACCTCGTGGCGCAAGCGCGGATCGGTGGTGGAGACAAGGATACGTGCGAAGGTGCCGGCATACAGCATGCGCTGGAACGCGTGAGCCCCTTCTGCGGGGGTCATGGCGAGCGTGGCGAGGCCCGAGTGCGCCGGTACCCGGTCTTCTTCGGTGTTCCACATATCCCAGTTCACTACCATCAACGGGCACGCCGTCTGTTGATGGTGCCACTGGGTGAACGCATCGAGATACACACTGGCAGTGGTATGCGCGACCTGCCCTACCCCGCCGACTTCAGAAGCGAGGGAAGACATCACCATGCAAAAACTTACCTCTCGTTCTTGCAAACACTCTGTGAGAGCGACGAGTGTCTGGCGCTGCTCGTTCCAGTAGTGGTCGCGGGCAGTGGGATCGAGATCTTGAATGAAACTGAAGAGGCGCGCACTACTCATGTCCTCGGCATGAATCACCCCAGAGATACGGCCAAAGCGACGTTCGGCGTGACGCAATGCGTCTTCGAGGTGAAGGGTATCGAAGCGCTCAAGGTGGAGCGGTAGGACCTCACAGCCCAACGATTCGAGTTCCTGAAGCTGCGGCGCGATAGGAGCAAGCGCGGCGGCTGACGGCTGCGATCCATTGCCGGTCGTTGGACCGCACGCGGTCAGGACCAGCTTGGCGTGCACCATAGTCGCTATCTGGCGGGCCAACTGCAACCCGATGGTATAGAGACCGCCAGTAATCACATACACCCCACCGTCGCGGAGCAGACCGGAGCCTCGTAGGTTTTTTTCCGCGCTTGGGATTTCCAAGCGGACCGGGTCAAGATCGGCGATCCAACGCTGACCGGCCCGCAAAGCAACAATCCGCTCCGCTGCAGGTCCTCCGAGTTCAGACATCAGGCGAGTGACCAGACTCGGTAACTGCCAGGTTCGCAAGCCCGGCGAAGGAATGTCGATCGCACGACAAGTGAAACCAGGATGCTCCCAAGGAATCGTGCTGAGCGGACCAAGCAGGGCGGCCTTGGCTGGATCAATGGATGTTTCCCCGCTGACATCACGCATCTGATTAGCGACGACGAGGAGCTCAACCGGCTGCGCCGATGATTGCTGCGTAAACGCTTGGACTATGGACAAGAGACCGCCACAGTAGTCACCGATATCGTGCGGGTCTCTCACAGTGCGGTTGTCGCTCGTGGTGCCCCACAAGTAGAGAATCCGTTGCGGCAGCACTTGGCGATCGTGCAGGTCCTTACACAGAGTCACAAAATCAGCGGGCTCGGTCGGGTTCACCGTATAGGTCTGTGCATCCTTGCGCGCAAAGCCAGCGCCCTTACGTACGCTGACCACGGAGTGACCGACACGCACCAGTTCAGCCGCAAGCGCCGCAGCCAGTCCATGTTCGTCAGCAAAGACCAGCCAGCATGTGTCTGCGGGCATCGCTTCGAGCTGCGCCACGGGTGTCAGCGTTGCCTTCCACGAGGGCAGGTAGAACCAGTCAGCGACATCGGGTTTCTTACCGGTTGCAGTGCTTTCTGCCGTTCCCATCGTGACCTGCTTGGCTGGATCAATCCAGTAGCGGCGCCGCTGAAAAGGATAGGTCGGCAAGGGGACGCGCTGACGCCGTTCGTGTTGGTAAAAGCCTGCCCAATCCATATTCGCACCGGTCATCCATAACTCGGCCAGAGCCTGCAAGACGAACTGTTGCGCGCCGCGTTTCTCCCGCGCGTGCGGCAAGCTGGGCAAACACTGCGCACGATGCTTGCTTTGCACTTGAGAGGCCAGGTCACACAAAGTGCGTCCTGGCCCGACCTCCAGCAGCACCGACGGCTCAGAATCGAGTAGACAAGAGATGCCAGCGGCGAAGCGCACTGTATGGCGCAGGTGCTGGGCCCAATACTCTGGCTGGGTGGCCTGTGCTTCGGTAATCCATTGCCCGGTCAAATTCGAGAGATAGGGGCTTTGCGGTGGCTTAAGCGTGATGCTGCGCACCAGGCTGGTAAAGGGTTGGAGCATCGGCTCCATCATGGCGGAATGAAAGGCATGGGAGGTATGGAGAAGGCGACAGGAGAGTCCCTGCTTGGTTAATCGCTCGTCCAATGCAGCTATCTCTCGCTCGGGGCCAGAGACGACACAGAGTTGTGGGCCGTTCACCGCGGCCAGGTCAATTTTCGCTCCTAGCAAGGGCTGTAGCTCTTTTTCGGCCAAGGGAACCGCCAACATCGCGCCCGATGGTAGCTTCTGCATCATGCGTCCGCGCGCGGTAATCAACGTCAGCGCATCTTGCAAGGAAAAGACGCCCGCGATGCACGCGGCGACATATTCTCCCAGGCTATGGCCGATCATCGCACGCGGCTGCACGCCCCAACTCATCCACAGTTGCGCCAAGGCGTACTCAATGGTGAACAGGGCTGGTTGCGTCAACGCGGTCTGGGCTAATTGCGTAGCCGCCTCTTCGTACTCTTCTGCGGCTGGGAACAACAGCGTGCGGATATCCAACTGTAGCTCGGGTTCTAGATAATGCGCACACTGATCCACCTGGTCGCGGAAGACCGGCTCATGACGGTAGAGATCGTGCCCCATGCCTGGATACTGGCTGCCTTGACCAGGGAAGAGAAAAACCACGCCGCGATTGGTTGCATCGGCGACACGGGCGAATTGACTTGCGCGCAGCGCCTTCACACCCTCGGTCCCCGAGGTGCAAACGACCGCTCGTCGATAGACAAACGGGCGGCGGCCCTGCTGCAAGGTGTAGCACACATCGCTGAGGTTCATGTCCGGCGCTTGTTCCAGGAATGTTGCCAGATTCTCTGTGGCAGCCTCCACCGCGGCCTCGGTTTTAGCTGAGACCATCAGGACCTGCACCGGACGGGAGGGCGAACTCGGCGCCACCGGCGGCGCTTCCTCTATCACTGCATGTGCATTGGTGCCACCGACACCAAACGAACTAATGCCCGCGCGCCGAGGCGTGTCGGCGTTTTTGGGCCAGGGCTGCAACTTGTTGACCACGTGGAAGGGGCTATCGGGCAGGTTGAGCTTCGGATTCGGCGCGGTGAAATGCAGACTGGGTGGAATCACGTCATGCTTAAGTGCCAGCGTGGTTTTGATCAGACCGGCCAGCCCCGCGGCTTTATCGACATGGCCAATATTGGACTTGACTGAACCGAGGCCACAGAATCCCTTGCGCTGCGTGCCTACGCGAAACGCCTGGGTCAACGCTTTCACTTCAATCGGATCACCCAACGGTGTGGCTGTGCCATGGGCCTCGATATAACTAATAGTGTCAGGCGGACACCCAGCCAGCGCCTGGGCCTCAATGATAACTCTGGCTTGTCCATCGATACTGGGGGCCGCGTAGCCGACTTTCAACGAGCCGTCATTGTTGATGGCTGTCCCTTTAATCACTGCGTGAATATAGTCGCCATCAGCAAGGGCGTCCGAGAGGCGCTTGAGTACCACCGCACCCATGCCATTGCCATCAATCAAGCCACTGCGGGTCGCGTCGAAGGGACGACAGTGACCATCGGGCGAGTAGGCTGCCCCTTCCTCACAGAGATGCCCGACCTTCACGGGGAAATGGACCGACACGGCACCAACAATCGCCATATCACACTGATAGGTGAGCAGGTTCTGACAGGCAAAGTGCAGGCTCACCAGAGACGAGGAACAGGCGGTGCCAATATCAACCCCTGGTCCTTTGAGATTCATGCTGTAGGCGATGCGGGTGGGAACAAAATCCTTGTCGTTATAAATCGACAGTTGAAAGCCGCCGACACTCTCGGCCAGACCTGGATTGGAGAGGATGTTCACCGGCAGATAGGTATTCATGCCGGTGCTGGTATAGACGGCGATGCGGCCAGCATAGCTCTCGGAATCATACCCGGCGTGTTCCATCACCTCCCACGCACACTCCATGAGTAAGCGGTGCTGTGGGTCCATGATCTCAGCTTCCCTGGGAGCAATACCAAAAAACGACGCATCGAACTGCTCGACGTCCGCCATGATCCCTTTGGCTGGAATAAAATTGGGCTGTCTGATCGTCGCCAGGTCGAGACCCGATTCCAGTAACTCCTCTTCAGAGAAGTGCGAGATCGATTCGACGCCGTCACGCAGGTTACGCCAGAAGGCATCCAGGTTCGCAGCGCCCGGCATACGCGCGGCCATGCCGATAATGGCAATGGCGTCTTGTTCAACTCGCGGCTCTTCATGACTCATAACCTCAGCTCCCTATTCCACGTTGGGCTTTGTTGCGCAGGGCCTGCATACGAGCAGCCGCCTGTTGTTGGCCGATACGGTCGCGAATCTGGCTGTACTCGGGTTGGGCTGCTCCCTTGTCGCTGCTCAAGTAGTGAGCGAGGGATGCTATCGTTGGGTATTTGAAGATCTCGATCACCCCATCGTCATGATGCAAGAGACGTTCAAGCTTGTTTGCCGCTTGCAGCAACAGAAGCGAGGTACCGCCCAGATCAAAAAAGTTGTCATGAATCCCCACCTTGTCCACACTGAGCACCTCTTGCCAGACGCCAACGATTTGTTGTTCAACGTTCGTGCGCGGCGCTACGTACGCGGTTGCTTGCTCAGGGCGGACCTGGTCCGGGATCGGTAACGCCTGGTGATCAATCTTACCATTGGTGGTCAGCGGCATTTCCTCTAGAGGGACAATGACCGCTGGCACCATATAGTGTGGCAGCAGACTTTTGAGTTCGGCGCGGAGTTTCTCGACGGCAAACTTCTCCGCCGATGGAGTATGGGCTGGACGCACATAGGCAACCAAGCGCGGATGACCAGGCTGGTCCTCGCGGAGCAGCACCACAGCCTCGTGCACCTCCGGTCGCGCGGTCAGCGTCGCCTCGATTTCTCCAAGCTCGATACGAAAGCCGTGGAGTTTGACCTGACGGTCGACGCGACCCAGGAAGACCAGGGTACCATCAGGCATGTAACAGGCGCGATCGCCGGTTTTGTAGAGACGAGCGCCCGGCTCTCCGTCGCCGGTTCCGGCGAATGGGTCCGGTATAAAGACACCAGCGGTGAGGTCGGGTTTGTCGAGATAGCCACGCGCCAACCCGATCCCACCGATGTAGAGTTCCCCAGGAACTCCGGGAGGAACGATCTGTGAGTGTTTATCGAGAATATGCAAACGGGTGCCGCGGATCGGACGACCGATGGGCACCATGCCGGAGCAAGGATGTTCGGGCTCGTACGTGCAGCATCCCACCACTGTTTCGGTCGGACCATATTCATTGACGATCCGCGTTGCGCCATGCTGAAGCCACGGGTGTATGGCAGCCCCGGATAGGGCTTCGCCGCCAAGCACTAAGAAGCGCGTCAGATCGGCTGGCGGTTGGCCTGGTACCATCGTGTTAAAAATCTCCAGATGAGCTGGAGTGAGTTTGATGAAACTGAACGTACGCGCCGAGCGGTGCAGAGAGGCCAGCGCTTCAAGCTCTCCACCCTCGGTCAACAAGATGACCTTACCGCCAGCCAGGAGCGGCACGAACAAACTGGTCACTGTGGCGTCGAAGCCGATGGAACCCAGCACCGGTGCACCCTCTTCTTCTTGCACCGCATACGCCTGCACGGCCCATGTAAGGTAGTTCACCAAGCCATGATGGGAAATCATCACGCCCTTGGGTTTGCCGGTTGAACCTGAGGTGTAGATCACATAGGCGAGGTTAGCGGGCCTGACGTTGATGTCGGGATTGGCCGCTGATTCGCTCGCGATTTTCCCCCACTCGCGATCGAGACAACACACCTGGTTGGGGCGATCGGTCAATTGCGCGAGGAACGTCTCTTGGGTGAGCAAAACGGTAATGCGCGCATCCGACTGCATCAGGCTCAAACGTACACTCGGATACGAGGGGTCCAACGGGACATAAGCCCCACCGGCTTTGAGCGTGGCTAACATCGCGACCATGAGTTGCCATGAGCGCTGCAGACACACCCCGACGCGTTGATCGGGTCCAACTCCCATGCGTCGCAGATAGTGCGCCAGTTGGTTGGCCCGTTGGTTCAGATCACTATAAGTGAAGCATCTGCCGTGTTCGCCGTCCTCTTCGAGCGCGATTCGGTCTGGATGTTGGGCAACCCGCGCTTCCCACAGCTTGTGGAAGCAGGCGGCTGAGGCCGCCGGGTCAGTGACGTTCCATTCCTCAAGCTGGTGGCGACGTGTCGCGTCAGTTAATAACGGGAGTGTTGCCACCGCTTGCTGCGGCTGAGCGGCAGCCGATGCTAGTAACGTCACATAGTGCTCAAGCCAGCGTTGAATCGTCGTTGCATCAAACAAATCAGTATTGTAATCGCATTCCAGCCTTGCCTTGCGCTCTTGCAAGAAGACAGTCAGGGTGAGATCGACACGGGTAAAGCTAATCGGCTGGGGATAGACCTCAACTTGCAGCCCGGCTGTTTTTTGCAGCTCGGGCTGACGTTCGAGATTGAAAATAGTGCTGAGCAGCGGTGGACGGCTGCTATCGCGCTTCATATTCAGTGTATTGACCAAGCGCGCAAAGGGATAGTCTTGATGTTCGTACGCGTTCAATAAGGTACCGCGGATATAGCGCAGGTGGTCGGCGAACGTGACCTCCGTATTTGCCGTGCTGACAATCGGCAGCAGGTGAATGCAGTAGCCGACCAACGAGTTGCCTCCTGCCAATGCCCGGCCAGTGTACGGCGCGCCAATCACCACTTGTTCCTGACCGCTGAGCCGGTGCATGAGGGCAGAATAGGCAGCGAGAAACACCATGTACGGCGTACAGCCATGGGCAGCGCCCACTTTTCGTATCGCCTGCAGCAGGGTGGAGTCGATCTCACACGACGCACGGGCACCGTTATAGGTCATGACCGGCGGACGCACGCGGTCGCTCGGCAGATCCAACGCTGGAATGGGACTGGCGAATTGCTGGTGCCAATAGCGCTCGTGTCCGGCCATAGCGTCGGTGTCTCTTTGTTCCTGTTGCCAACTAAGAAAATCGCGATACTGAGTCGGCGTGGCCAGTTCGGCAGCCTGTCCACCGCGCGCTGCGCCATACAGCGTCAGCAGTTCGTTGAGGATAAGCGCCATTGATGGACCGTCGCTGACAATGTGGTGAGCTGACAGGACCAGCGCATGTCGTTCTGCTTCGAGCCTGAATACAGTAGCTGAAAAGAGTGGCCCATTCTCAAAGTCAAAAGCCTGCTGGGTATGCTCTGCAAGCCATTCCCCAAGGCGAACCTCAGGCTCTGTCTCTGCCGAGAGATCAATACACGCTAATTCCACCGCCTGCGGCGGATGAATCACTTGCAGTTCTCCGCTTTTGTCGAACGTCGTGCGCAGGGACTCATGACGGGTAACCACCTGCTGCAAGGCATGCCGCAAGGCGTCGTGATCGAGCGACCCGCGCAGTAGCAACGCCGCTGGGTCGTTGTAGGCACGACTCCCGTCCTTACTGAGCTGCGCCAAAATCCACAACTGTTGTTGGGCTTCACTCAAGGGAATGGAGACGGGTTCCTGCGAGTTGGCTGCGAGCTTGGATAAACTCTCACTGTGTGTCTGGTACTGCTGTCTGAGCGTGTTGAGATACGGAAGTCCTGCCAACACCGCTTCGCGCGCAACGCCAAAATCGACAAAGCACGCGAGCTCGTTGACGCCGATATCAATGAGCCGCTCGACAGTCGGCGCGCAGCTTTGCGGCGAGCCGATAAGTGCGCTCGATGCGACGTATTTCTCATACGCGCTTTGTACCAGGAAAGTTTTGTCCGCTTGGGTCAAACGGTCGATATTGAGCGCCTTGCCCTCGCTCTGTGCCATCTTCTGGAAGAGCCCGATACTGGACAAGAGATAGTCACACATGGGCTGGCGTGCGGTCTCGATAGCCTCGCTAGCGTCAGCCGCCAAATAGGTATGGATCAGGACAGTCACGTGTCCTGCCGCTGGGTCGTGGCCATGTTCGGCTAAGGCTCGTCGGTACACGGCGATATTGGCAGCCAGGTCATCCAACGATTGGCCCATCAGGTTGGTCAGCACCCCAACCCCCAGCTCACCGGCTTTACGATAGGTATCGGGGTTGTTGACGATGGTGAGCCAAGCGGGGAGGCTGGCTTGTTTGGGCCGGGGATAAATACTGACGTCGACTTTACTTTCTTGTCCGCCGCGCTGCGTGATCGTTTCTCCGCGCCACAACTGGCGCACGGTTTCTACACCCTGGAACGTCAACTCGCGATGTTGTCCATACGCCTCGGGAGCAAAGACAAAATCATTAGCATGCCAGCCAGAGGCGAAGGCGATGCCTGCGCGACCGCCAGACAGATTATCGACTAGTGCCCATTCCTCAGCCACGCGAATCGGGTGATGCAGCGGCAACACCACGCTGCCCGCGCGTAAGTGGATACGTGTGGTTTCTCTAGCGAGCGCAGCGGCCAGCACCGAAGGATTAGGCGAGAAGCCGCCAAACTCGTGGAAATGCCGCTCAGGCACCCAGAGAGCAGCAAATCCCTCGCTGTCCGCATACCGTGCGCTCTCCAGCAGCAGGTCATACTTATCGTCGCTAAAGGATGCAGAGTACGGGCCGAAGTACGATATACCAAAAGTGAGTGCTCGTTGACCCTGTTGACCAGTTTGCCGCACTAACGGTTGGTGATCAACAACCGTCTCACGATGGCTCAGTTTGGAATTGGGTCGATACCAGAAACCGCGCGGGTCTTCGGAACGTACAGTTTTGCTATGGAGCGGGGTCGGTGTTGTCTGCCCCCGACGCACCCCTACACCGTTCGTCGCGTGGTGCCCATTGCCATCGGGCCCCGAAGGCTGATGCCTGGAACGTCGCTCAGGTAGGAACCCACCGTGCCGCATCTCCTCAAGGCTGTCTTTCACTGCCTGAATGAACTGTGCGATGTCCTCATCGGTGTGAGCGGTTGACAGGAAACAATTGCGCCACTCCCAGATGTACACTCCCTTCTCTAACAGGTGGTAATAGAGCAATTCGAGGTTACCGGAAAACTCAAAGCGAAAGGCAGAGGAAAAGTAAGAGACGCGCAGGGGCAATTCCTCTGTAAGGAAATAGGCATTGAGCGTCTCAGCGAGTTCGGCTGTGCGTTGATTGAGCCGTTCTTGAAGGCCGGGGCCCTGCGCTTTGAGGTAACGCAGTGTGGCTCGGCAGGCTGCCATCGAAAAGGGATGCTGGCAGAACGTCCCACCAAAATAGGTGCGAGTGGCGCGTGGATAAGAGTTATCACCATACTGCCACACGCCGCCATCGATGCCGTCCAAGAAGCGACCTTTTCCCGCCACTGCGCCGATCGGCATGCCACCGCCGAGGATCTTCCCGTAGGTCGCGATATCCGCCTGGATGCCAAAGAGACCCTGAGCACCGCCCTGGTGGGCACGGAACCCGCAAATCATTTCGTCAAAGATCAGCGCGGTACCCAACTCCTCGGTCAGCGCGCGCAGTTGGCGTAAGAAGTCAACCGGTTGAAAGTCCAGACGTCGACTCTGCACTGGTTCCACCAGAATCGCCGCGAGTTCATGGGCGTGGGCGCGCAGAGTCTCCAGCGTTTCCGCCGTACCGTATTCAAGCACGAGAACGTCTTTGGCGACGTTGGGCGGTATGCCGGGTGCCACCGGCTCGGACCGCAGTTCGCCGTTCACGCGCACAGTCTTGGCGAGGGTGCCATCGGAGTGTCCATGGTATGATCCCTCAAACAACGCAATCTTCGAGCGACCAGTGGCAGTGCGCGCCAGTCGCAAGGCAATCATGACGGCTTCAGTGCCAGAGTTGGTAAACGCGACACGGTCGTGCCCAGTCAGCTCAGTAAACAGGGATGTGACCTCTGCCATCACGTCTGACCGTGGACCGAGTTGGAACCCACGCTGGACTTCCGCTTCAACGACGCCGTTCATAAACTCGGGGCGGCTACCAAACAGCAGCACGCCGAATCCCATGGTCAAGTCGACATAGGTGTTGCCATCGACATCACGCAAGCGCGAACCGAGCGACTCACTCCCGGTGATTGGATAGAGGATCTCCTTGGTGGAAAAGCGAAAGCCGACGCTGGCGCGACTGTCGGCCAGCCCTGGACGACACGCTTGCGCCAGGGCTTTGGACTTCGGAGTTTTTTTCTCGTAGCGTTCAATGAGCGCGGCCAGATGCGCACTCTGGCGCGGGTCCGTGGTTTTGGGGCCTGGGGTGATCGGATTCGCCAGTGCTCGCAAGGGCGAGGAACGGTCTTCAGCAACCTTCGGCGACTGACGCAGTTCTGTTGGAGCCGCGGGCTGCGCGGGCGCTAGTACTGCAACAGCGGATCGTTCAGGCGCGTCGCCGTTTTCTGCCAGGCTGCTGTGGGCAATCTGCGCGGGCACACTAACTGCAGGTGCAGTTCCCTGCAAGGCAGCCAATTGCTGGCTCATCAACTGCATCTGCGCCAGGACAATCTGCTCCAGGGCTGTTCCACCTGTTCGCGTTGTGACTTGAGGAAGCGCGGCCACGCCATGCGCTACGACAGGTGCTGTGCTGATGGGAGCTATGATGGTGGGAGCGATAGCTTGAGGTGCGACTTGTGTCGGCTGCACTGCCGGTGAGGACGGAGGGAGTCCGAAGGTTGTGCGATCAACCAGATAATCGACCAGGGTCGCGATCGTGGTAATCTCTTCAAAAAATTGGCGGATCTCAAGTTTGACGCCGAAATGATCTTCAACCGTGCGTACCCCTTCGACTAACACGAGCGAGTCAGCCCCCATTTCCAGAAACGACGCATGAATATCAATCTCGGAGGGGTGGACGTGGAGCATTCCGGCAATTAGCTGCAGTGCATGCGTCAAAATGGCTTCACGTTGAGTTTGCCGATTATCTTGGGCAGACTGGGGAGTTTGGGAATTCGCTTGACTGTCTTTCATAATCGATTCTTTTCTGACAATCCAATAGGGCGTGCGTTGAAAGGCATACGTTGGCACGGACACACGATTGCGGGCGAAGGGCGCGTCAAAGCCAGACCAGTCAATGTTCGCCCCGCGGATGTATGCTTCAGCGACACTGCTCAGCAACACCGACCAATCGCTCTTGTGGCGTGTCAGGGACGGGAGCCACACAGCCGACGGCTCTTGGCGTTTGCCTAAATGACTTAACACTGGGTGAGGACCGATTTCTATAAAGAGGCTGAGGTTGCGATTCAATAGGGTAGACAGACTCTGCATGAACTGCACGGGCTCACGGCAGTGCCGCCGCCAATACTCAGCATCGGGAACCACTCCTGGCGTTAGCGGTTGGCCCGTCAAGTTTGAGATCAGGGGCAGTGTTGGCGCGTGAAAATCGATCTGCTCAGCAAATCGTTCAAACGCATCTAACAGCGGATCCATGACCGGCGAGTGAAACGCGTGGGTCACCTGTAGCGGGATGGTCTCAATGCCTTCCGTACGAAACTGACTGACAAGCTGTTGCACCACCGGCGTCCGACCGGACACGACCACGTTTTGCGGCCCATTCACCGCCGCGATACTCACATCCTGACGATGGGGAGCCAATGCCTGCGCCACGCGGGCTTCGCTGGTCATGACGGCGACCATACTGCCGGTCTCAGCCAGCGTTTGCATCAGACGGGCGCGCTCAACCACAAGCTTCAGGCCATCTTCAAGACTGAAGACCCCGGCGATACAGGCCGCGCAGTATTCACCGAGACTGTGACCGACCACCGCTTCGGGTTCCACACCCCATGAGCGCCACAAACTGGCCAGAGCATATTGCAGCGCAAATAGTGCAGGCTGGACATACACCGCCTGCTGGAGGAGGTCCGCGCTGTCATCTCTATGCGCACTTGGGTACAGAACGGACTGCAGCGGCTTTTCCAGCAGGGGTTCGAGGATTTCCGCACAGCCGTCTATTGCGCGGCGAAAACCAGAGTGCACTTCATATAGCTCACGTCCCATACCGGGATAGAGCGCACCTTGTCCGGTGAACAGCCACGCAGGGCGTAGAGGTTTCGCTGGCGGTTCACCACCAAGCAGCAGTCCAGGAACCGATCGGCCAGCACTAAAGGCAGCAAGCTGTGCGCGTGCTTGTTCCTTATCGGCAGCACCCAGAGCGACGCGCCACTTAAAGTGAGTTCGACTACTATTGGCAGTGAAACAGACATCGGCAAGCGCTGGCGATGTCTCTTGCACGAGCAAGTGTTCGTAGTCACCGGCTAACTCCAACAACGCCGATTGCGACTTGGCTGACAGCGTCAAAATATGCATGGGGCGGTCGACTTCTGGACGCTGCGGCAGGCTCGGCGGGGCTTCTTCAAGAATCAGGTGTGCGTTACTGCCGGTCGCACCAAATGAACTGAGCCCAGCCACGCGGCGTTTCTGACCCCGAGGCCACGGGGTTAGTTCAATCACTGGCTTCACCTGCAGTGTCTCCCAGGCGACGTCGGGGTTTGGCTGTGTGAGATGAAGCGTGGGCGGGAGCTCCTCATATCGCAACGCCTGCACCAGTTTGATGAGGCCCGCGACACCCGCTGCCGACTCCAGGTGGCCGATATTAGACTTGACCGATCCCACTAACAGCGGGTGCAGTCTGGCTTCAGCTTGTCCCAGGACAGTACCCAATGCCTGGGTCTCGATCAGATCACCCAGCGCGGTTCCCGTCCCGTGCGCTTCCACATAGTCGATCTCTGCCGGTGCGACCTTCGCTTTGCCGAGAGCCTGGCAGAGCAATTTTTGTTGGGCCACGCCGTTTGGCGCGGTAAATCCGCTGCTCGCCCCATCCTGGTTCACCGCCGAACCGCGAATCAAAGCGAGGACACGATCCCCTGCGGCTTGCGCATCGCTGTAACGCTTGAGCACCACAATACCGCAGCCTTCAGCGCGGACATACCCGTTGGCGGTGGCGTCGAAGGTCTTGCAGCGCCCGTCGGGCGCCATCATACCAGCCGCTGACAACGTGACAAAGACTCTGGGAGTGAGGATGAGATTGACCCCACCGGCGAGCACCTGATCGCACTCCCCGGCGCGTAGGCTCATACAGGCCAGATGAATGGCGGAGAGCGAAGAAGAGCAGGCAGTATCAACCGCCATGCAGGGACCCTGCAAACCCAAGATATAGGACAGCCGACCTGCACAAGCGTTCAAGGGCGTTCCGGTATTGAAATAGGGATGGGTCTGATTCTGATCTGCCTGTTCGACCTGCAGCATAGCGTAGTCGCCCGCAGTGACTCCAACAAAGACTCCTGTGGCACTTCCTGCGAGGTGGGCGGGAACCAATCCCGCATGTTCGAGCGCTTCCCAGGCGACTTCCAAGAGCAGGCGTTGTTGCGGGTCCATGCCCTCAGCTTCGCGCGCGGAGATGCCAAAGAACGCCGCATCGAAACGGTCCACGCCACTGAGGAATCCCCCATGCCGGGTATATGTCTTCCCAGGCCGTCCGGGTTCTGGGTGATAATAGGCCTCAATATCCCAGCGCTCACGCGGGACAGTAGTGACCATATCCTCGCCGTTGCGAATCAGCTGCCAAAACGATTCTGGATCATTGGCCCCAGGCACGCGACAGCTCATGCCGATAATCGCGATCGGCTCAGTGTCTGCCTGTTCAAGACGTTCGACCTTGCCACGCAGTTGCTTGATGGCAACAAACGCCTTCTGCAGGGGGGTCAGTTCGCCAGAGTCCTTCATTGCCATGCTGCTATCCTTCGTCGGTCAGCGTCGCGAGCTCGTTGTCGATGAACGCCGCGATTTCGGTATCAGAAAGTTGCCGGACATCAGCCTGGACGGCGGCTTCCTCTACCACAACAACCGCCGCTCCCTTATCGTTCTGGGCTTTTCTCTCGCGCTCTGGCGTCATCGCTGAAAGCTGCTCCAATAAATGGCTGGTGAGCGCCTCGATATTGGGATAATCGAACATCACTGACGGAGACAGAGGACAACCTAATTCGGTCTCAACCCGACCCTTCAGTTCTACGGCGGTCAGTGAATCGAGACCGATATCAATGAAGCCGTGTTTAGAATCTGGCGTAGTATTCGCGTCAAAATACAGCACCGCGCTGACTTGCTCTTGCAGATAGGAAACCAAGAAATCGAACCGGTCGCGGACCGTCATCGCTTGTAATTGGTCGAGGATAGCCGAGGCCTTTGCGGTCGTTTCCTCCTGCATCGTGCTGCCCATAAACTCGAGCACAGGCTGCTTGCCGCGAACTTCATACAAGCTCTTGAGGCGCTGCCAATCTGCATTCAACACGACGGCTCGAGACTGATCTGTTCTGAGGAGGCGACCAAACAGAGCGAGTGCCGTATGCGACGACAGTGCTTTAATACCAGTGTCCGTAACACGTCGCGCCGACTCGTCATCTACCATTCCCCGTCCTTCCCAGAGCCCCCAGTTGATACTGAGGGCGGGCAAGCCAAGGCCGCGACGGTACTCAGCCAAGCCGTCTAAAAAGGCGTTCGCTGCCGTATAGTGCGCTTGAAAGGCCGTACCCAAAACAGCGGAGACCGACGAGAAACAGACAAAAAAGTCGAGCGTGAGTTGTTGGGTTACGCGGTGCAACGTCCAGGCTCCCTGTACTTTGGGAGCGACCACAGTACGCAAACACTCGTGGTCGAGTTCACTGACGGATCGCGGGATTAGGACCCCAGCGGCATGGATCACCCCTTTGAGCGTGAACCCGCTGGCCGCGATCTCGTCGAGAACCCTATGTACCTCTGCTTCAGCGGTACAATCAGCTTGCGCCACTACCACGTGCGTGTTCAGGTCTTGCAGGGAGTCCACGAGCTCTTTGGCCTGCGCGGTTGCCTCGCGACGACCCATGAGCACCACCTGACCAGCTCCGTGTTGCGCGAGGAAACGGGCGACCTGTAGTCCTAGTGCTCCCAAACCACCAGTGACAAGGTAAGCACCATCGGACTTGAGTCGGGGCATCGTCGTTGTCACATCAAGTGATGTTTGCAGACGCGCGACATAGCGCTTGCCCGCGCGCAGCGTAATGTTGTCCTCTCCTTGTGAATCTAGTAGCTCCTGGCACAGCGCCTGAATTTCGCTTGTACTCGGCTGTGAACTCACATCCACGATCCCACCCTTCAGTGCGGGGTGCTCCAGGAAGAGCGACCGGCCCATGCCCCACAGAAGTGACGGGAAGGGAGATAGTGGCGCCGCATCCCCAGCCGTGGTGGCCGCTTGCGTGATCAGCCACAGGCGGGGTGGAGACGTGAACCGAGCAAGCGCGCGCGCGAGTCGCACCACTGGCATGAGACCCTCTTCCCCCAGTCCGTGCAATTGCTGCTCGGGTCTGACCTCTGCAGGCCAGAGGTAAGCGACGCCTTCAATCGTGGTCTTAGCCATGACTTCTTCCAGCACATGGTGATACTCGTCCTCGTTGGTCGCATCGATGATCCAGGTGTTAGAAGCTGTTGACAAATTCGCCATCCACCCTTCGACAAGCTCAGGGTGAACGGAAGAAGATACACCGTCGCTGTGCTTTTCCCGTTCGTACTGAGCTTGTCGAAGCACGGTTTCGCCTGTTGGAACAGCCTCAAGGGAATTTATCAACCGCTTCTTAGCAGTCACATGTTGATCCGCACTACCCAGCACAACGCGGAAAGAACACCGTCCGACGTCGCGCAGGGGCTCGGCGAGTTCGAGTGCGTCAGGATGCGCTACAATCAACCAAGTACCAGTGCGACGGTCGGCAGACCGTTTGTCCTCACGCCGCTCGGTGCTACGCGCCTTTTTCTGCCACGTCAGTCGGTAGCACAAGCCGTTCTGTTCTTCCTGCGGTTGCTGGTGATGCTGGCGGATCAACAGCTCGGTCAGCTTTGGCAGACACTTCACCTCTTCCGCCGTTAGCTCTCCGCTAGCTTGCAGGTGCCCGGCTAAAGCTTCGGCGTCGCCTTCTTGCAGGAGAGAAACCAGCGGAGAGGTCGGTACAGAGGATTGCCGTCGAGAGGTTGCGTTCTCAGTAAACCAATAGCGTTTGCGCTGAAAAGGATAGGTTGGCAGGGCTGTGCGATGTCGTTGGTAGGGCGCGTCGAAACCTGTCCAGTCAATTGGTACACCAGCGAGATAGAGATCAGTCAGGCTGTGTGCCAGTACCATCCAATCCTGCTGCCCCTTGCGCAGGCTCGGCAGATACAACGCTGGAGAAGATGCTTGGTTGAGAACCTGTGATCGCGCCATGCCAACCAGGACGGGATGCGGCCCCATTTCCACCAACGCTTGTAGGCCGTGTTGACGGAGCGTGGCGAGCCCTGCTGCGAAAAGCACCGGCTTGCGTAGATGACGACACCAGTAGGTGGGCTCAGTCACCTGCTGCGAGACAACTTCTCCGGTCAGATTAGACACCAGACGGATGCGCGGTAAAGACAGCGAAACGCCACGAACAACCTGTTCGTACTCAGCCAGCATCGGCTCCATTAGGTCCGAGTGGAACGCATGTGACACGCTCAGTTCTTGCGTGCGGATCCCCATGGCTGTTATGTGCTCCACCAGCCTTTGCACAGCCGTGCGTTCGCCCGAAACGACCGTTTCCGTACTGCTGTTGACAGCGGCGATCGACACATTACTACCGAGAGTAACGATGGCCCGAATGACCTGTTCCTGGCCAGTAAAAACGGCAACCATCGCGCCATTGCGCGGGAGCGCCTGCATAAGACGGCCACGTGTCGCAATCAACCGGAGCGCATCTTCCAGAGTGAAAACCCCAGCGATACAGGCGGCGACGTACTCGCCCACGCTATGGCCAATGACCGCATCCGGTCGAACACCCCATGACAACCACATCTGGGCTAAGGCATACTCGAGGGCAAAGAGTGCCGGCTGGGTAAACGCTGTCCGATGTAGATCAGGCGAGGTTTGGTCAAACACCAGCGCGGAGAGAGAGCGGCCAAGCAAGGGGTCAAGAATACGGGCGCATTCATCAAACGCCCGACGGAACACTGGTTGTGTCTGGTACAGACTGGAGCCCATCCCAGGATATTGTGACCCTTGCCCACTAAATAACCACGCCACACGCGGCTGTTCAGTGGTACGGACATCACCCTGGGCAACTAACTGTTCGCGATGGCCCGCGTTGAAGCGCTCGAGCTTGCTCCGCATCTCCTCAGTGTTACTAGCAACAACAACCAGTCGTTGCTCAAACACCGAGCGGGTGGTGTTGGCGGTATAACAAACATCGGCGAGGGACACGTGAGTCGCGTCGGTAAGGTGAGCAGCGTAACTCGCAGCCTGGGCTTGCAGCGCTTGAGGAGAACGGGCAGTGAGGGTGAGGATATGGAGTGGGCGTTCGAGCACCGGTTCGGTGTAGATCTCGACAGGTTCAGCCTTTGCCTCCCGCTTGCTCACCCACGGTGCTTCTTCAAGGATGACATGCGCATTGGTACCACTGAAGCCAAACGAACTCACTCCGGCTAAGCGAGGCTTGCTGCCTGCGGGCCATGCCCGTGCCTGACTGGGGACAACGATCGGCATCGTGTCCCACGGGATATGCGGACTCGGCGCAGTAAAATGTAGGTGAGCAGGAATCTCCTCATGCCTGAGCGCCAGGACGAGCTTCATCAGTCCACTGATGCCCGCCGCTCCTTCCAGGTGACCAAGATTGGTTTTCACTGACCCCACAATCAACGGCTCTTGTGGTTGACGAGTTGGCCCAAAGACCGCACTGAGCGCACCCATTTCAATCGGGTCGCCCAAACTGGTTCCTGTCCCGTGCGCTTCGAGGTAGTTGATCTGGTCTGGACTCAATCCCGCGTTTTTCAGCGCCTCACGAATGACTGATTGCTGGGCCGGGCCATTGGGCACCGTCAGGCCGCTGGACGCGCCATCTTGATTGATGGCTGAGCCACGGATGAGAGCGAGCACCTGATCCTGACTTGGCACAACGTCCGACAATCGCTTAAGCACGATAAGACCACACCCTTCACCGCGGCCGAAGCCATTAGCTGTAGCGGCAAAGGTCTTACAGCGGCCATCGGGTGCGAGCATGCGATTCTTGGAGAAGTTAATGCTGGTCTCCGGACAGAGAATCAGATTGACTCCACCGGCGATGGCAAAATCACACTCGCGGTTACGCAGGCTTTGGCTGGCAAGGTGCACTGACACTAGGGAAGAAGAGCAGGCGGTATCAACTGCTAAACAAGGCCCCTGCAAACCCAGGCTGTAGGCCAGCCGTCCGGCGGCGACACTATGCGCCAGGCCGGTGGTCATATAGGCGTCGATCGCGGTTTCGTCGCGGGACATAAGGAGAGTGCTATAATCCTGATTGCAAATTCCGACAAACACACCGGTGCGACTGCCTTTGAGGTCAGCCGGAACCACGCCCGCATTTTCCAGCGCTTCCCAACACACCTCCAAGAGCAGATGTTGCTGAGGATCCATGCTCATCGCCTCACGCGGCGCAATACCAAAGAAATGTGGGTCGAATTCGTCGATGCGCTGCAGGAACCCGCCCTGGCGTGTGATCATCTTTCCCGGCACGGCAACATCGGGATCATAGTAGTGGCCCACATCCCAGCGCGACGCCGGAATCTCCGCAATGGCATCCCTCCCCTCGCGCAACAGTTCCCAGAAGGCTTCCGGGGTCTCGATGTCACCGGGCAAACGACACCCCATACCAATGATAGCGATCGGCTCCTTTTGTGCCTGTTCAAGCGCTTCAAGCTTGGAGCGTACAGCCCGTAGGGCCTGTAAGGCTCTCTTGGTGGGAGACAGTGTAGGTTGCTGGGAAGGGGTAGCACTCATGACGACAACCCCCTTTCCTCGAGCTCTTCTAGTTCCCTGAGGAGAGTGGTCTCAGCCTCAGCTTCTGAGAGGCGTTCCAGTATCTGGAGGTCTTCGGTTATTCCAACGTTCTCTGTCACTGTTGGAGACCCGACAATTGAATGTATTTTCAGCACTTCTGTCGCGACATAGTCGACGACAGCTGCCACGTTAGGAAAGTCGAAGATCAGGGTCGATGGCAGCGTACAACCTAAATCGGTCTGCAGGCTGTTGCGCAATTCGACCGCAGTCAGCGAATCCATCCCCATATCGGAAAAGCCCTGTTTCGGATCGATACGCGTGGAAGCGGAGAATCGTAACACGGTTGCAAGTTGGGAGGTGACGTAGTTAGCCAATAGCACACGTTGTTCCGCGGCTGGCGTTGTCTCAAGAAGCTGACGGAACTCCGCGCGCTGCTCTGGTTGGACGGACTTCGCTGGCAGGAAATCAGACAAATAGGACGATGGCGTTGTCCGCTGCAGATAGGTTGGCCAGTCGATCTGAATAACGCCGATCTGCGCTTGTTTCGCATGGAAGATGCGCTCCAACGCCGCCACTCCCCAACGTGGTGCGATACTTCCCACCCCCTGGGCTTTGAGAAAATCTTCTGCTTGCACCTGTGCAGCGTAACCAATTTCCGACCACGCGCCCCAATTGATGCTGAGAGCCGGTAAGCCTTGGGCTCGGCGGTGATACGCGAGCGCGTCAAGAAACGCATTGGCACTCACGTGGTTCGACTGTCCAACCGCTCCGAGCAATGACGTGGCTGACGAGAACAGCAGGAAGAAGTCCAAAGGCAGGGTGTGCGTTTGCTGGTGCAGATGCCAAGCCCCATCAACCTTAGGCACCAGCACTTTTCTAAACCGTTCTCTATCTTGTTCAAGGAGAATACCGTCGTCGAGAATCCCCGCCGCATGAATAATACCGCGTAGTGGTGGCAGTGAATGTTCGATAGTAGTCAAGAGTTGGCCAACCTGCTTACCACTCGCCACATCCGTCTGGAAGACAGTGACCTCAGTGCCAGTCTGTTTCAGTGTCGCAATCTGTTCTTCAATTTCAGGCGTGAGGCTGCGGCGACTAGCCAAGACCAGGTGACCTGCGCCGTGTTCGGCCATCCAGCCAGCCGTCAACAAGCCCAGCCCGCCTAAACCGCCTGTGATGAGATAGGTCCCGTCGTTACGAAACTGCGGGCGAGTGGGTGGCGGGAAAGAGAGGACGAGCTTGCCAGTGTGGGTCGCTTGCAGCAACACCTGTAACGCCTCGCGTACCCCTTCCACGCCATACTCGCGGTACGGTAAGGGATGAAGCTCTCCTGCCTCCACTCGCCTCACGATCTCGCTCATCAACCGTTCAATCACCGGCGGGCGTTTCGTATACTCCTCTAGTAAATCGAGCGTCGTATATTGTGCCCCTGGTGCCAGTCTTGTGACTTCTGCTGCCGAGCGAATATCTCGTATCCCCAGCTCAACAAACCGCCCTCCTGCCCGTACGAGTTTTAAACTCTCCGTCGTCAACTCTCCGCGTAACGAGTTGAGGACGATATCGACACCCACTCCGTGTGTTCGTCGTTTAATCTCCGCGCCAAAGGCTGGCGTCCGCGAGTTCAGCACCTCTCGGACTCCTAACCGTCGCAGCGCCTCCCACTTCGTCTCACTCGCGGTTGCCCACACCTCCGCGCCAGCTCGCTGTGCAACCTGGATCGCTGCCTGTCCGACGCCTCCTGATGCGGCATGGATCAACACGCGCTCTCCGGCGCGGACCTGTCCGATCTCTTCTAGGGCATACAGCGTGGTTAAGAACGCGATCGGCAGCGTCGCCGCCGCAGCAAAACTCAGCCCTATCGGGATCCGTGCAACCGCTGTGGCCGGGACTGTCACATAGCGGGCGAAACTCCCTGGGGCCATCGCCATCACGGCTTCGCCGACCTTCACATTGGTCACGCCTGGCCCGACGCGAATGACTTCGCCAGCGCATTCGCCGCCCAGGATCGATCCAGATGCTGGCACCATGCCCAGCGCGATCAGCACATCCTTGAAGTTGAACCCCGCAGCCCGCACCATAATTTCTACTTCTCCCGATTTTGGCGCACGCTGCGGCGTCGGTCGCCACTCAACCGCTTCTATCTTGCCCCACTCTGGTATTCCTAACCCATACGACTCGGTCTGAGGCAGCTTGAGCAGCTCCGCATTGGTCCTGTCAGTAGGAACATCGCAGCGCGTGAGGCGAGCCACATAGCGATACTCACCACGCAACGCGATTTGGTCCTCTGTCTGTTGTGAGACACCTTGCGACAGCTCTGCCATGAGTGCAGAGACTTCATCCGCTTGTGGCTCTGCAGCGAGATCGATGCGTAGACAATGTAACTCCGGGTGTTCCAAGGCGATACTTTTGCCCATGCCCCAGACAGGTGACAGGGCTATTCCTGGCAGCGCTTCGCCTGCTACCGAGATGGCTCCACGAGTAACGATAGAGAGTCGCGGAGCGAGACGAGCGTGCGCCAGGGCTTGCACCACAAGTAGCGTGCCCTCCCAGCCCATCCGCGCGGCAGCGACCAGCGAAGCGGTGGTGTCGCTGGTCCGCGTCGTATCAAGACCCCAGAGATACACACAGTGATGTAAGGTGGCAGTGCCGAGACCAGCGAACAATTGCTGATAGTGCGCAGGCTCATAGGGGTCAATCGTGAAGGCGTCGTCGGTGGTTGGTTCGTAGTGGCTTCCTGGACGGACAAGCGTACACCTCGATCCGCGCGCACGTACCTGCTCTCTCAGTTCGTGACCTATCTCGCCCGCATCAGCGAAAATCAACCAATGCTCAGATTCCTGTTGCTCGTCGGGTATCTTATCTGCCTGAGCCACAAGCACAGACTGGTGAATGGGCGTACAGTCAAGGCTAACAGTTTGTTGAAAACCATGAGTGCGTAAGACCTCGCACCACTGGGGCGCAGATAGTAGAGGATGAGCGGGGCGCAGATCTGTATCACGAAAGCGCCACCAGCCACTCGTCATGCCGAACACCACGTCGATCCAGCGCTGCGGTGCTGTTCCTTCGAGCAAGAGCACCATGCCGCCAGGCGCGAGTAAGCGCTGGATATGCTGCACTGTCTGCGCGACATCCTCGGTGGCATGGAGAACGTTGGCGGCGACCACGATGTCGTAACCCTGGGGAGCAAACCCTTGAGCGTGCGGGTCCTTTTCAATATCCAATGTCGCGTACTGCACGAAGGGATAGTCTGCGAATGTTGCTTCTGCTTGCGTCGCAAAAGCGGTGGAAATATCAGTGAAGACGTACTCAGTCCGCGCCGCTGGCAGATGCGGGAGCAACGCTGCAGTTGTCCCCCCAGTCCCCGCACCGATTTCGACAATCCGCAAACCGCTTCGCTGAGGCAGCCGGTTGAGCGCGGTTAACAGGCCTTGACGCAGGACGGCATGCACGGCCTCAGCCGCAGGGGTCTGCCGATATAATGCAGCCACTGCCGACCCGTCCCCTCCAGGGAATAACAATTGCGACAGCGGATCACAGCGCCCCTGCAGGACATCGGCCAGGGCAACGGCGCAACGCTGGACAAGGTCAAGTTCTATCTCGACCTGTGGATAGCGTGAACGTAACGATTGCCACACGGGCTTCGGCGCAGGCCTTTCGGGCACGCGAAGGACTTCCCAACCAGTCTGGTGTGCACGGAGGATCCCCTCCTCCACTAACATGGCTAACAGGCGGTTAAAAAGTTGTTGATGTGTCGGTACGACCCCAAGGCGTGCCGCTAGCTCTGCGGTCGAGAACTGCTCACGAAGACGAAACACGTGGCCCATGTCGCCCAGCGCTGCTACAACGTAAAGCACACACAGTTTGTCGAGCTCAGCCAATGCTTTGCCGTAGTCGTCGAGCTGGAATTGGTTGGCCAATGCCGCCATCTCGCGCCGCAGTTCCTCTTGCAGCTCAGAGGGAGCAGGCAACCGGGGCGCGTTTTCCCGCGGATGACACAGTCCTTGCGGACGCCACTCAACGCCGTACAACCAGTTCTCAAGATCCGGTTGGTCGCCCAGGAGGAGCGTTGGATCAGCCTTCTTCGCCCTGAGGCCCTCGAGCACCGCAATTGTCTCCCCAGTCGCGTCAAGCAGACACAGATCAGCCCGAAAGAGCGGTTGACCAGCTTCTTCGACCACCTGCAGTCGCGCGTGACACCAGAGCTGAGTACCGGGCGAGCGATACAGTTGGAAACGTTCCAATCCGATAGGTAGCCACGTCTCGTTCTTGCTGCTGTCGGGGAAGGTGACCAGCAGGGTTTGCAGGCAGGCGTCAAGTAACACCGGGTGAATATGATAGTGCGCCGCCTCTTCAACCACTCCTTCCGGCAATTGAATCAGACCAAGTGCCTGGCTCTTCCCCTGCCACAAGCGTTGCAGGGCTTGAAAGTCAGGGCCGTACTCAAGCCCTCGCGTACGGCATTGTTGGTAAAAATCTACGATCGCTATTTCGTTCGCACATTCAACCTGTGCGGCCTCCAGGTCCGTGCGTGGAGGGGATGTAGAAGACGCTGAATGGGAGATGTGTCCCTTGGCATGCAATGTCCAGGTAGGCTCTTGCCCTGTCTCATCTTCGCACAGACTATAAATTTGAAACTGGTCACTCGATCCTGCGGCTGGCGCCGTGTCTGGAGTCATAACCAGTTGAATCGTCCGGTTCTGACCCTCCGCAAGCACCAGGGCTTGTTGGATCGTCACGTCCTGCAAGCACAGGACGACAGACGAGCGAGACGACGTTGAGTTACGGCTTGCGGCAGCCAGGGCCATCTCTACGTACGCTGCAGCCGGAAGAATGGCACGCTGAAAGACGCGATGGTCGCGCACAAAACTCCCGCTGTCTAGCTCGTGCTCGTAACGCACCTCTCCTTTTGTGAGGGCTGGCAGACGGAGACGTCGTCCAAGAAGGGGGTGCTCGGTCGCGCCGAGACCGGTCTGGCTGCGGCTGGCAGTGGGCCGCACGCTGTCTATCCAATACCGCTGCCTTTGGAAGGGGTACGAAGGCAGAGTTGTCCAGCGGTATTTGCGCTCTCCATACACGCCGGACCAGTTCATGGGGGCACCACTCACATACAATGCTCCCAGTGAACGGTACATGAGTTGCAGATCGGGTACCTGCGGTCGTAGGCTGGGCAGCCACTTGCTCTTGTCAGTGTCATCTTTCGCAATACAATGGCGGCCCATGCTCAGTAGCGTGGGTTGCGAGCCAAGCTCGACAAATGCGTGGATTCCCTCGTGCAGGAGTGTCTTCATACCGGCAGCAAAGGCCACAGGCTGGCGAATATGGTTCACCCAATAGTGCGGGGACGCAATTTCCGCACCGGCTGCCTCTCCGGTCAGGTTAGAGATCAGCTTGATGCGAGGTAAGGAGAAGGCCACCTGACGGGCAATCTGTTCATACGCGGCCATCATTGGTTCCATCAGGTGAGAATGAAAGGCGTGGGACACCGACAACAGGGTAGTCCTGATGCCTTTGCTTGCGAGGACCGTACAAACCTCCTGCACAGCCTTGGTCTCGCCTGAGATCACAACATGTTGGGGGCCATTGTAGGCGGCGATATCGATGCGACCACCATACGGCGCCACCACTGCCGCGACGAGCTCCGGTGCGGCAAACACTGCGGCCATGCTTCCACCGCTTGGCAGCGCCTGCATCAGTCGGCCTCGTTCGGCAATTAACCGGATGCCATCTTCCAGGCTAAAGACCCCAGCAACGCACGCCGCCACGTACTCACCCACGCTGTGGCCCATCACCACATTGGGCTTGATACCCCACGATTCCCAGAGCTGAAACAGCGCGTATTCGAGCGCAAATAGCGTCGGCTGAGCGTAGATCGTTTGATTGAGGGTCTCAGCTTCGCCAGCAAACAGCAGTTGCACCAAGGAGGTCTTGATGAACGGCTGGAGCAAGGCATCGCATTGGTCGATCGCCTGCTTGAAGATCGCCTGACTCTGGTACAGCCCGCGCCCCATCCCTGGATATTGCGACCCCTGACCAGTGAACAAGAACGCGAGGTTTGGACTTTTTTCCTCCTCGAAACTCCCTGTGATAATACCTGGTTCGTCTCGGCTTTGGAGGAAAGAGGTTAGCTTCCGATGCAGGTCGTTTTTGTCTGTTCCTTCGATCGCGAGACGCTGAGGCCAATGACGACGACCGACACTCGCCGCAAAACACACATCACCAATAGCGCCTGGCCCACGTGCTTCCCCAGAGAGGAGCGTCACATATTCCGTGGCCAGCGTTCGCAACGCGTGTTCATCTCGTGCTGACACGCTTAGCAGATAAGAGTCTGACTCTCTTGCCTCTACGTGAGGGGGAAGCGCTGGCGCTTCTTCGACGATGACATGAGCGTTCGTTCCACTGAAGCCAAAGGAACTGACACCCGCCAACCGTGGTCGGTCCGATCGCTTCCAGGTGGAGCGCTCGGAAACTACTTGAAGCGGTAAGCGCTCCCAGGCAATGTACGGATTAGGACGGTGAAAATGCAGGTTCTGTGCAAGCTCTTCATGCTGCAAGGACAGGATAATCTTTATGAGGCCCGCTACGCCTGCCGCGGGTTCTAAATGACCAATATTGGTCTTCACTGTCCCCAGGCGTAACGGCTCGGTCCGCCCGGGACCGAACACCGCGCCGAGCGCTTCGACTTCGATCGGATCACCCAGAACCGTCCCGGTTCCGTGTGCTTCGATATAGTCAACCTGCGTAGGCTGGATCCCCGCGTCTTCCAGGGCATGCCGGATAACAGCCTGTTGGGCGTTGCCGTTAGGCGCAGCAAGTCCGTTGGTTTTCCCGTCCTGGTTAATCGCTGACCCTCTCACCACCGCAAGAATACGGTTGCCGTCTTTGAGCGCGTCCCGCAGACGCTTAAGGACCAGTACACCGCAGCCTTCTCCGCGTACATAGCCGTCGGCAGATGCGTCAAAGGACTTACACTTGCCGTCCGGTGAGATCGTTTGCAGTTTAGAAAAACAAATATGTGACTGCGGAGAGAGGATGAGGTTCACCCCACCAGCAAGCGCTAGATTTGATTCTCTACTTCGTAAACTCTGGCAGGCTAGATGAAGGGCGACGAGTGAGGAGGAACAGGCAGTGTCCAAGGCTATACATGGCCCCTGCAACCCGAGCGTGTAGGAGAGGCGCCCCGCAGCGGTGCTAAACGTCGTGCCGGTAATGGAGTATGCGTCAATACGTTCGGGCTGCCCGGAATGACGGTGCGCCTGAGCGTAGTCATCACTGGATATGCCGACGAACACCCCGGTTTTGCTGTTCTTCAAGTGGGTTGGGTCAAGACAGGCATGCTCCAACGCTTCCCAACTGATTTCCAACAGCAACCGATGTTGGGGGTCCAGGGCGCACGCCTCGCGTGGTGAAATCCCAAAGAAGCCAGCATCAAAGTCCTCGACGGGAATGTCGAGGAAACCACCGCGAACCGTATACATCTTCCCAGGCGCAGCATGATCCGCGGCGTAGTACGTCTCCGCTGGCCAACGTGTCGCTGGCACATCAGTGATTGCATCGACCCTATCGTGTAAGAGCTGCCAATACTGCTCTGGACTGTTCGCCCCACCCGGAAACCGGCAGGCCATGCCCACTACTGCAACAGGTTCCCGTTTTTGCAGAGCCGCATTTTCCTCCAACAGTTGGCGAATCGTATCCGTCGCTTTAAGTAATGCCTGTTTATAGGTTTCTTCTCGCGTTGCTCGATCCGAGTTTGCCATGTGTCGTCGCGTCCTTTGTAGCCGTAAAAAGGATGGAAGCGATGCTGGTCCTCTGATAGGAGAAACCAACCCTGGCGTTACATGCGCACTCGATGTTTGCCACAGCTGGAAGCGTTGCAAGACTGGTGGGCGATTTTCTTTGCGGCCCGCTTAAACCATCGGCGTTGGTCCACGACACCCAACCTGTTCCCCTACCGCTTTGCGTATAGAGCGCAAATAGTGATTTTCTCTGCTGCTTGTCAGAACCGCCTCGCCCATCTCCCTCGTGTCTCTGAGCCGGGGACGGTAAGGTGCACGCTATCCTGCATCTCGGCGGCAAACCAACCGCCTCAATTCTGGATCACTTGCAAAGCACTTCTCCCCTAGCACCGCACTCAAGCGGAGCGAAACGTACCGTCGGCCAGCGTAGCAAATGATTGCAACGGGAATATGGCGAATCTCTATCTAACAGTGACAAACGATGTGCCTATGCCGCCTTTGCCACGTGACACAGCTACCCAACAGGAGAACACTGCTCACAGGAGCTACTTCTTTACTTCCTTACTCGCGGATTCAGGCGCGATTTGATTCTTGAAATGATCTAATAAGCCTTGGCCAGTCACCGAGCGTGCAAATGAATCAGCCGCAACCAGCAAGACAGCCGGAGGGCCAAGCAAAATTTTGCTCGCAACCCCTATCGCAGCGTAGAGCGCTCCTGTTTTGATTTCACCGTCCAATAAATAGCTGGTTCCTGGAATAAATGCCACTTCCCCAAGTAGTTTCACTCCATTATCAACTGCACTATTAGCGTCAGCCATTATATATGCCCCCCAATGAGAAAAAGATAACCCTCTGTTCAGTAGAAGTAAATATCATCTTACTCTCTTGATCAACAATATGCAAATCTACTCTCATTCCATTGTCATTGGCCTTGGTTTTTTTTAAATTTGGACGCTCAGCGACTAAGGCCTCGTCCATAAACAACCGTAACAACTGGTTCTGTCGCAACTTTTCCTTTGATAGGGAGTCCGCTATGCTGTTTGCCTTATCATGAGGTGGAGGAGCGGTGGCATGATCGACTTCAAAGGCAGTCAATTTGAGAAGGAAATTATCCTGTGGGGTGTTCGTTGGTATGTGGCTTACCCGATCAGTTACCGCCAGTTAGAAGAGATGATGCAGGAGCGTGGCGTAACAGTGGATCACTCCACGCTCAATCGTTGGGTCCGCAAGTATGCCCCGGAAATAGAGAAAGAGTTCCGTCGTCGGCAGCAGCCGGTAGGGAAGAGCTGGCGGATGGACGAGACCTACGTGCGCATCAAAGGCCAGTGGAAATATCTCTATCGCGCAGTCGACAAAGAGGGCCATACGGTGGATTTTCTGTTGACGCCACACCGAGATAGAGCCGCCGCCGAAGCCTTCTTACACAAGGCGATTCGGACGCAAGGACTCCCGGAGAAGATAACTATTGACCAGAGTGGGAGCAATACAGCAGCGATTACCCACTACAATAAGATTCATAAGACGACGATCGAGATCCGACAGTGCAAGTATCTCAACAATCTCGTGGAACAAGATCATCGCGTGGTGAAACGCAAGGTGCGGCCGATGTTAGGCTTCAAATCGTTTTGGGCAGCGCGGTGTACGCTCGCCGGCATCGAAGTCATGCACGCTATTCGCAAAGGACAACTCGCACCCACTGGAGCTGTATCCCAAACTCCAGCCGAGCAGTTTTATGGCTTGGCCGCGTAGACAACAATGAGTGATGATTTCGCTCGTCCTCATCTAAACTTTGCGACAAAGCCTCCGGACCGCAATGCGCAGTTCGAGCATATTAATCGCCGCGTCAAGGCGCAGCAGCGGGCCGGGCAGCCGGCCCTTTCCGTCGACACCAAGAAGAACGAGAACATTGGCCACTACAAGAATC